>DATKJJ010000276.1:0-6722 GCA_035543695.1 Gemmatimonadales bacterium
GTAGGTCTTCCGGACGCCGCCCTTGCGAGCCACTTCCACCTTGACCTTCTCACCGGGCTTCCGGAACCCGACCTGCTGCTGCAGCTGGCCGACATATTCCACCGGCTTGCCGTCCAGCGCGATGATGATGTCACCCTCCTGCAACCCGGCCTTGCGTGCGGGGGAGTCCTCGGTGAAGTCCTGCACCAGCACGCCGCGGATGTCCGGCAGCCCCACATACTCGGCGTCATTGGCGGTGGCGTTCTGCACGCTGACCCCGAGGGCGGCGCGATGCACCCGGCCATCGGCGATGATCTGATCCATCACCTTATGCGCCAGGTCAATCGGTATGGCAAAACCGTAACCGGAATAGAACCCAGTCTGGCTGGCGATGGCCGAATTCACCCCGATCACCTCACCCTTCACGCTGACCAGCGGCCCACCAGAGTTGCCCGGGTTGATAGCGGCGTCGGTCTGGATGAAGTCCTGAATGCTGCGATCGGATTGGCCGGGCAGGGCCAGGGTCCGCCCCTTGGCGCTGATGATCCCCGAGGTAACCGTGAACGTCAGGTTGTCACCCAAGGGGTTACCCACGGCCAGAACCCATTCGCCGACCCGCGCCTCATTGCTGCTGCCGAGCGGTGCCGGCGTGAGGTTGGGAGCATCGATCTTGAGCACGGCCAGGTCGGTGTTGGGATCGGTGCCCACCACCTTGGCCTTGAACTCCCGCCGGTCGAGCAGGCGTACCGTCACCTGGTTGGATTCATCCACCACGTGATTGTTGGTCAGGATGTAGCCGTCCTTGGAGACGATGAAGCCGGAGCCGGAGCTCTCCTGAAATTCGGGCTCCTGCATGGGGGGAAAGCCGCGGAAGAACCGTTCGAAGCCGGGAGGTACCTCCATGCGAGGAGCGTTCCGGGCGGTCTGGTTCTTCCGTCCCGACTTGATGTACACCACGCTGGGTTTGACGTGCTCTGCCACCGATGCAAACGACTCACTCAGATTCTGGAGCGCGGCAGCCCCGGCTGGAGCATTGCGATTGTTGGAGGTAGCGGTGTATGCGGCGCCCTGCTGTTGGGCGGCCGTTTGATACGGCAGGTGGAAGACGCCCGCCGTCAGCAGACCCACGGCAAAGGCCAATCCGACGCCGCCGGAGCGTAACCGGCGAAGCCATCCGTGCGACATAAGCACTCCCGCAAAGAGATCCGTAGTTCCGGAGCCGATTGCTCCGTCCGGATATTGTGATGTCCGTGCGGGAGTTTTCGTCGCGGGAGCTGAAACGACGTCTCGAGGCCTCGCGTAGGGCCTTCACCTCCACGCAATTCCTCATCGTCCGATGCTGGTGAGCGTATCTTTTGGGTGGGGCGGCGAACGGGATTGACCCAACGCTCGCTCCGGACCATCATCAGCGCCCGAGCGGCGGCGCACGCCGGCTCTTCACACCTGGAGAACTGATGTATCAACTGGGAACTCGGAGCTCACTCGTTCTGGCCACCTTGGTCGCGATCTCGGCGGGCTGTTCCAGCGGCCGCAGCGAGCCCAAGACCGCCCCGTCACCCGGAGCGGGCACGACGGAGCGGCGCGGCGCCATGGACGTGCCAATCTCGGATTCCTGGGAGCGTGCCGTATCCCGGGGCACCCGCACCCATACAGGGGAGCCGGGCCCGAAGTACTGGCAGCAGTGGGCCGACTACCGGCTCGAGGCGGAGCTGAATCCGGTCTCCAAGCGCCTGACCGGCAAGGGAACGGTGACCTACCAGAACCATTCGCCCGACACGCTGCGGGAGGTCTACGTTCAGCTGCTGCACAACATCTTTGCTCCGGGCTCGCGGCATAACACCGATGTCCCCTGGGCACTGGAGGGCATCCAGCTCAGCCGGGTCGCGGCCCAGGGCCAGGATCTGAAGCCAGGCGAGGGAGACTCTCCGGGGTACCGGGTCGAGGGCACCATCATGCAAGTCAGACTGCCCCAGCCCCTCCCGCCGGGGGGGTCTGCCACCTTCGACTTTGTCTGGCGGCTGCGCATTCCGCCGGACGGCGCGCCACGCGGTGGCCAGGACGGGGAGACCTACTACATCAATTACTGGTACCCGCAGATGGCGGTATATGACGATGTGAACGGCTGGCAAACCGACCAGTATCTGGGCAACGCCGAGTTCTACATGGGATATGGGAACTACGACGTGGCGCTGACGGTGCCGGCCGGCTGGTTGGTTGATGCCACGGGGCGTTTGCAGAATGCCTCCGAGGTGCTGTCGGCCCAGACCCGGGCCCGGCTGGATTCTGCCACCCATTCCACTGGCGTGATCCATGTCGTCACCGAAGGAGACCGCAAGGCTGGGACATCCACCACTCCCGGGGTCAACGGCAAGCTGACCTGGCACTTTCGGGCCCAGCGGGTGCGCGATGTCTCCTGGGCCGCATCGCCCAAGTATGTGTGGGACGCCACCAACGCCGTGGTCGGCGATGCCACCGGAGACGGCCAGCCGGACACCGCCGCGATCTACGCCTTGTATCGCCCCGAGCAGCGCATCAGTCATTGGGACGAGAGCGCCCGATACAGCCGGCATTCCATCGAGTTCTTCTCCCGGTTTCTGTCGCCCTATCCATATCCCCACATGACGGCGGTCGACGGCCCGACCTCCTGCGGGGGGATGGAATATCCGATGATGACCTGTATCGGAGGGCAGTGGGACACCCTGGGTCTCTACGAGGTGACCACCCACGAGATCGGCCATATGTGGTTCCCCATGATGGTCGGCTCCGACGAGAAGCGGTACGCCTGGATGGATGAAGGCCTCACCCAGTTCGACCAGTCACAGTCCATGGCCGATTTCTTCAAGGGCTTTGACGACGAGGCGAGGAACCGGAAGAACTATCTGGACTTTGCGGAGACGGAGAGCGAAGTAGAGTTGATCCATCACGGCGACCACTATCCCAACTACCCCTCCTATGGCGTGGCGAGCTACTACAAGCCGGCAACCATCATGGTGGCGCTCCGGGGTGTGCTGGGAACAGACACTTTCAACAAGGCGTACAAGGAATACATCCGGCGCTGGGCCTATAAGCATCCCACCCCGTATGACCTGTTCAACACCTTCGAGAATGTGTCCCGCCGGGATCTGTCCTGGTTCTGGCGCAGCTGGTTCTTCGAGACCTGGAAACTGGATCAGGGCATAGATACCGTGACCACCAGCGGCAACTCGCTCGACATCGTGGTGCTCAACCAAGGCAAAATCCCGATGCCGGTCCATCTGACGGTCACGCGAACCAGCGGCCCGGTGGAGCATGACACCCTGCCGGCCGAGGTCTGGCTCAAGGGCGAGCGGCGGCAGACCATTCGAGTGGCCCGCGAGCCCGCCATCCGCAGCATCGAAATCGACGCGGAAAAGGAATTCCCCGACATCGACCGCAGTAATCAGGTCTGGCCGCGATAGTGCCTCGGGTCATCATCGTCGCCAACCGGCTGCCGGTGACGGTCAGCCCCACCGAATCCGGGGTGGAGGTCCAAAAGAGTACGGGAGGTCTGGCTACCGGATTGCTCCGGCCGCACGAGCAGTCCGGTGGGGTCTGGATCGGCTGGACCGGCAGCACGGAAGAGGATCTGTCGGAGCAGCAGCGAAAGGAGCTGGGGCAAAAGCTATCCGAGATGCGGCTGGTGGCGGTACCACTCACCGGAGCCCAGGTAGCCCGATACTACGAGGGATACTCCAACGGCGTCCTCTGGCCGCTCTTTCACTATCTGCTCGATCAGATTCCCCTCCAGGTCCGGGACTGGGACGCCTACCTCGAAGTCAACGAACAGTTCGCCGACGCGGTGGCCCAGCATTATCAGCCCGGCGATCTGATCTGGGTGCACGACTATCAACTGCTGCTGCTCCCTCAACTGCTGCGGCGGCGGCTGCCCAACGCCCGCATCGGGTTCTTCCTTCATATCCCGTTTCCCAGCGAGGAACTGTTCCGGACCCTGCCGGAGCGCGATCGGGTTCTGCGGGGACTGCTGGGCGCCGATCTGGTTGGCTTTCACACACCGTCGTACCTGCGCCACTTCGCCGCCTCCCTGACCCAGATCCTGGGACTCACGGTGGACATCGATCGGGTGCAGCTGGCCGACCGGGATGTTCGGCTCGGGGTGTTCCCCATGGGCATCGACGCCGAATCATTCAGGAAAATGGCCGAGGCTCCCGGGGTTGAGGCGGAAGCCCTCGCGCTGAAGGACGACGGAAACCTGAAGTTGCTGGTGGGAGTGGACCGGCTGGACTACACCAAAGGCATCCCCCGGCGACTGCTCGCCTACGAACGGATGCTGGAGACCCATCCCGATCTGCGGGAACGGGTGAGACTGGTGCAGGTGGCGGTCCCCTCCCGGACCAACGTGGAGGCCTACCAGGAGTTTCGAGCGTTGGTTGATGGCCTGGTCGGCCGGATCAACGGCGCCTTTGGTACTCCCCGCTGGGTGCCGGTTCACTACGTCTATCGCGGCCTGTCGGAGCCCGAGCTGGTCGCGCTCTACCGGGCGGCCGACGTCATGCTGGTTACGCCTCTTCGAGATGGTATGAATCTCGTGGCGAAAGAGTTCGTGGCCTCGCGAATCGATGGCGACGGAGTCCTCATCCTGAGCGAGTTTGCCGGGGCCTCCTGGGAGCTGCCCGAGGCCATCCAGGTGAATCCGTACGATGTGGAAGCCAGCGCGGAGAGCTATTACCGCGCCTTGACCATGGCCCCAGAAGAGCGCCGGGCCCGGCTCGCTCCGCTCCGCGCGCGGGTCGAGGCGTATGACGTGCACCGCTGGGCGGCGAGCTTTCTCGAGCAGCTGGACACCATCACCCATCACGCCATCATCGCGCGCCGGGCTCCAGGGTCGGGTGCGGCTGCCAGCCAGGAGCTGGCCGCGCGAATGCAGGACGCGGAAAGCCTGTTGGTTCTCCTGGATTACGACGGGACCCTGGTGCCGTACACGGCCACGCCGGAGCTTGCTCGCCCCGACCCAGCATTGCTGGAGCTGTTGGCCGCGATAGCCGGCCGGCCCAATACCGAATTGCACGTGGTGAGCGGCCGCGCGCGTGAGACGCTGGAGCAGTGGCTGGGCATGCTGCCGATTGCGTTGCACGCCGAGCACGGGTTCTGGTCTCGAGCGGTTGGCCAACGCGAGTGGATTCCCGCCGGTGAACTGGGGCCGGCCTGGCGAGAGCCGGCTCTGGAAATTCTCCGGGAGATCACCTCCCGAACGCCGGGTTCGCTTACCGAGGAGAAATCGGTGGCGCTGGCGTGGCACTACCGCATGGCGGACCAGGAGTCCGGCGCTCGACGAGCCAACGAGCTGCGATTGCACCTTTCGCAAATGCTCAGCAATCAGCCGGTCGAGATTCTGGCGGGGCACAAGGTGATCGAGATCCGGCCCTACGGGATCCACAAGGGCAGAATCGTTCCGCCGCTTTCCCCCGAGCGGCTCGCGTCCGTCGTCATCCTCGCAATCGGTGACGATCGGACCGACGAGGACTTGTTCACAGTGCTTCCTCCCGAGGCGATCACGATCAAGGTCGGTCCGGGAGCAACGCATGCCCGTTTCCGGCTGGAAGGGGTGCCAGCGGTGCGAACATTTCTGTCGTCCCTGGTTCAGGTGGAGGTCCCAAGATAGATCGTCAGCCTCCAGGGCTGTTGGTTCTCTTCGTAACCGAGCTCTGGGAACGCTTTGCCTATTACGGGGTGCGCGCCCTGCTCATCCTGTATCTGATCGACACTGCCGCAGGCGGTCTGGGCTGGAGCCGGGAGCATGCCAGCCGGCTGTATGGCTGGTACAACGGTTTGCTGTACCTGACCCCGGTGGCGGGCGGGTGGTTGGCCGACCGGCTGCTCGGAGCCAACCGGGCGCTGGCCATCGGTGGCGCCCTCATCTCCCTCGGCTATTTCACCCTCGCTCTGAGCACCGAATCGGCTTTCTATGGAGGGCTGTTCCTCGTCATCATGGGGACCGGGTGCTTCAAGCCCAACGTGTACACCATGGTCGGGCAGCTTTACTCGCCGCACGATGTCCGCCGTGACTCCGGCTTTACCCTCTACTACATGGGCATCAACCTCGGCGCGCTGTTCGGCCCTTTGGTGTGCGCCTGGTTTGCCGCCAGTCCGCGCTTCGGCTGGCCCTGGGGCTTTGGCATCGCTGGAGCGGGTATGCTCATCGGGTTGGGCTTTTATCTGGGGACCAGGGGCCATCGCCTCTCCGGAGTGGGATTGCGACCGCCCGCCTCTGGCGGCGCCTCCGCGGATGAGCTGGCGGCCCGCGGCTCCCTGACTCCGCAGGAGAGGCAGCCAATGGTGGCGCTCGCCCTGGTGACCATCTTCGTGGTCTTCTTCTGGCTCGCCTTCGAACAGGTGGGCTCGTCGCTCAATCTTTTTGCGGCACAGCGAACCGAACGGACCCTGAGCGGGTGGGCCGCCGGATGGGCTCCGCAGGGCGAAATCCCGGCGGCCTGGTTTCAGGCCGTGAATCCTCTCTTCGTTCTTCTGCTCGCTCCTGTGGTAGCGCGGTGGTGGCAGAGGCTGGGCCCCCGGGCACCGAGCACTCAGGCCAAGATGGCGCTGGGGCTGATTGTTCTGGGCTTGGGATATGTGATCATGGTGCTGGCAGCAGCGAAGAGCGACCAGGGCATTCTGGTGAGCCCCTGGTACCTGATCTCCTTCTACTTCGTGTACAGTCTGGGCGAGCTCTGTTTTCTCCCGGCGGGTTTCTCCTTTGTCGGTCAGGC
>DATKJJ010000277.1:0-6282 GCA_035543695.1 Gemmatimonadales bacterium
CGTGGCCGGTTCGGTGATGCAGGTACTGCACCAGGGAGGTGGAGCCGGGTCCGTCGCCTCAACGTTGCACCTGAGCCTGGGACTCGAGCAGGCCGGCTTTCACGTGCGCTTTGTCTGTCCTCCTGACTCAGAGGTGGAACGCCGGGCTCGGGCCGGAGGTCTGGAGGTTCATCCGGTCTCGCTCGCACCTGGAGCGCGCCGGGCGAACGCCGCCAAACTGGAAGCTCTCCTCCGCCGGGCTCCCGTGGACCTCGTCAATTCGCAGAGCTCAAGGGACCGGGCAGCTCTGGCCTGGCTGGCGTTGACGCGGCGACTGAACGTCCCCTTGATCGTGACCCGCCGGCAGATGCCTCGGACCTCGGTGCTGGAAAACTGGCTGGTGAGTAGGATGGCGACGCGAGTGGTGGCGGTGAGCCGGCAAGTCGCTGAAGCGCTGCGCCGGCGCGGTACCGGCCGAAACAAGCTGGTGGTGATTCCCAACGGTTTGATTGTCAGCCGGGTGGACGCCCCCCTGACAACGGCTCAAATAGACGAGTGGCGGGACCGGATCGGATGGGAGCCTTCGCGACCTACCCTCGGGATCATTGCTCGGCGGAAGGATCAGGAGGTTGTGATTCGAGCTCTTGGCAGGGTGTCCACTCCGGTTCGCCTGGTGATGGTGGGTCTCATACCTGACACCAGGCTGAGTCGGCTCCTGGTGCGGCTGCCAGCCCGACACGCCGTGGCCATGCTGCCCTTCACCACTGAACTCCGGCCGCTTTATGAACTGTTGAACCTGGTGTTGCTCCCTTCGCGCATGGAAGGATTGTCTCAAAGCCTGCTCGAAGCCATGGCCCTGGGCAAGCCGGTTGTCGCCTCCGCAGCGGGGGGGAACCTGGACCTGATTAGGGACGGCGTGAACGGCCGGCTGGTTCCTCCTCGGGACAGAGGAGCGTGGGCCCGCGTCATCGAGGAGCTTCTCTCCAGCCCGGCGGGAGCGGAGCGTCTCGGAGAAGCCGCGCGGTACACCGCCCGGGAGGAGTACACGTTGGAGCGAACCGTCGAGCGCACCGTTCGATTGTACTGCTCCGTGTTGGCGAGAAGTTGATATCTTGGTGAGGTCCGCGCCTCGTCGCCGAATTGTCATCCGCTATCTGCGGAGCTAGCTGTGGTCAGGATTTCGGGCTTTACTATCGTTCGGAACGCCATCAAACTCGATTTCCCGGTGGAGCCCAGTATCCGCTCGATCCTGCCGATCTGCGACGAGGTGGTAGTGAACGTTGGACGTTCCGAGGACGACACGCTTGCCCTGATCCAGTCGATTGGTGATCCCAAGATTCGCATAATTGAAACCGAGTGGGACATGAGTGGCGGCAATGCCGTGCTCGGGCTCGAGACTCACCGTGCCATGCGAGAATGCGTGCACCCATGGGGGATTTATATCCAGGCGGATGAGGTGCTGCACGATGACGGGGCGCCGGATCTGGCCGCCGCCATTCAACGGTATGACGGCGACCCGCGGGTGGAGGGGCTGCTGGTCCGTTATGTGCACTTCTATGGCGGGTTCGACACCGTGGCCACGCACCGGCGGTGGTACCGCCGAGAAGTACGGGCGGTCCGACTCGCTCCCGCACTCGACGTACGGCCGTATCAGGGGGCGCAGGGCTTCCGGATCGGTCCGGAGCACCGGAAGATCAGAGCCCGGCTCACCGGCGCAGAGATGTTCCACTACGGCTGGGCTCGTCCCAGTCAGGCCCTCCACGAGAAGCGGAAGCTGGGACGGACCATGTATCCCTGGCGGAACGCCGATGAGAGCCAGCCCTTGTTGGCCTGGATTCCTGGCCTTCGCCGATTCAACGGCAGTCATCCTGCCGCGGCCCGGGCCTGGATCGAGGCTCGCCGGCACGATCCCACGCGCGTTATTGAGTCGCGCCGCTTCCGGTTGCGCTTTATCCGATACTACATCTCCAGCTTGATCGAGCGACTAACTGGCGTGAGGCTGTTCGAATTTCGGAACTACAAAATCGTCGGAAGGGGGTAGTCTTTTCCCGCCAGCAGGAGTTGAAGCCGGTGGGCATAGGTGTGTGAGGCGAGCGCATGAGCCCGACCTGCCCGAGCGATGCGGTCCCGCTCTGCTGGCCGCGAGAGATACTGCCGGACCAGTTCAGCCGCATGGCTCGCGTCCCGATACCAGGCGCAGTGTTGGCCATCCTGGGCAAAGCTTTCGATTCCCTCCACATGACGGCCGAGATAAAATCCGCCGCAGCCCAAAATCTTCCACATGCGGTTCGACGCCGAGAAGCGGTCTCGATCCTGCCCCGGGTAGGAGCTCGCGCCCAGCGAAATCGCCGCGCCCCGAACGACCTCGGCCAGTCGGCGACCGTAGACTGGCCCACCGGCAACGGGGAGGTCGGCGGGAGCACCATCCCACCCGGGACCTCGGATCTGCAGTCGACTCACCGCCGCAACCGCGCGCAGCACCTCGTACCGGTAACTGGACTGCCCCGAGCCCACGAACGACGTGTCGCAGTGGTAGCGTCGGGGCGCATTCCTCGCCGGGACGTCACCGTCGGGGTCCACGCCTTGGGGCAGGAAACCCACATCGCCCACGCCCGCCGATTTATACGTCTCCAGTTGGCCGAAGTAGGTCACATACATTTTGCTGACCAATCGCCCAAGGCTTACGACCTTCTCTTTGGGTTCCAGATCGAAATACCAGAAGACCGACGGTCTGTTCCGCAGCAGCCGGCGCAGGGTGGTCTCGCCCACCTCTATGGCATGACGGGTGAAGATCAGAAAATCCGGGTTGAAGGCGTCGGCGAGGCGTCGGACAATTCGGGAGGAGAACGCGCCGGTGTAGCGGTTCCAGCCCACCACATTGATCAAGCAGCACTCGTGCCCCAGGGCGCGCGCCGCACGGATGATCGCGAGCTCGGTTCTCCGGCTGCCGCCGGCGCCAAGGACTGTTATCCGCATCCGGTATTATAGCCCAATGCGCATCGCCCTCATGACGTCCGTCAAAGGCTGGCGGGGCTCGGCCGCAAGCTATGCCAAGCTGGCTCTGGGTCTCATCCACCGTGGGCATGCCGCACACCTCATCGCCGCTTCGCAACGCCTGGCAGCCAGATACGAAGAGGAGGGGCTACCAGTCACGCTGATTCCCGCCCGGAACACCGGACCAATTGAGATCAGAGCCCTGTCGCGAGTTTTCCGAGGATTGAAGGCGGACGCTGTCGTGGTCGATACGCCCCGGGATCTGAGATTGTCCGCGTGGGCCGCACTGCTCCACCCGGCGAGGATCGTATACCGATACAACTTGAACTATCGTCCCGCGCGGTCACACCTGGCCGATCGTCTTTACCTGCGAAGAGTCAGCGCTTTCGTCTTCCAATCCCGTTTCATTCAAGACGACGCCCTTCGCCAGCAGCCCTGGATTAGGCGGCTGACCCGGTTCCACATTCCAAATGGATACGACACCGTTCGGTTTTCGCGTTCGCCAGCGGAAGGAGCCGCGTTTCGCCGCCAGTGGGACATACCGGCGAATGCTCTGATCGTCGTGACCACCGCCAAGCTCGAGCGAAACAAAGGACACGAGATCGCCATCGAAGCTCTCAGTAAGCTCCACCGGAATGGGCTGGAACTGATTTATGTGATTTGCGGCGACGGCTCTCGGGATGCGACCTTGCGGGCCTTCGCGTCCCAGCTTGGCCTGCCGGTTCGTTTTACCGGGCTGCTCGATGTTGAGAGCGTCGTAGCCGCACTCTCGGCCGCCGACGTGGTGCTGCACCCCTCGATACAGGAAATCTTCCCCAACTCGGTAGGCGAGGCCATGAGCTGCGCCTGTGCTGTGGTTGCCGCGGACGCCGGTGGCACCGGCGAACTCCTCGGCCGGGATGGGAGGACCGGAGCCCTGGTGCCGCCGCACGACTCAGAGGCAATGGCCAATGTGGTGGGCGAACTGCTCCAGAATCCCCGCAGGCGCGCCAGTATGGGTGCGATGGCGCGGCAGCGGATCGCGCTCGAGTTCAACCTGGAGCGCATGGTCGCCGGGTACGAGGCGGCACTGCGGCAGGTGGCGGGCGCGCGTGAATGACCTCCGGTGGTTCGCACCCAATCAGTACACCAGACTGGTCGCCTCGGAGCTCCGGAAGCACGGCCTGGTCGTAGCGCTTGAAGGATCTGAGCCTGCGCGGGTAGCGCTATCCATGAGCGGCACAACGGCCCAGAGCGCCTGGCAGTATTCGCGCACCTGCGGTTGTCCGTTGGTGCTTTTTATCTGGGACCTTCCTCCGGCAGCCACCGGGTCCGGATCTTACGATCCCGTCTGGGCGATGGGTCGGAGCTTGATTCGCATTCCGCGCTTGAGGGGAGGGTTCGCCCGGCGGGCCGGCTACTATAGTAAGCTCCGCTACATTGCCCGCGGAGCTGCCGAGGTGTGGGCGCCCAGCAGTATGACGGTCGAGCTTCTGCAATCCCGCTTTGGTGTTTACTCGCGCCAGGTCCCCTACTGTTATGATTCCGCGCGATTTATGCCGGCGAACACAGCTCGAGATCTCCCGCCGACGTTGCTGACGGTCGGCCGATTCAAGCGACATAAGAACCAGGAAGCAACCCTCCGGGTCGCCCACCGCCTGGGAGACGACGTGCAAGTGCAATTGATCGGGATGGGCCCCCAGGCCGAATCACTCGAACAGATGGCTCGCTCCTTGGGGGTCAAGTGTCGCGTCGATACCGGGGCAACTGACTTCGCCGTAGTCGATGCCTGCCGGCGGGCGCGAGTCGCGGTGTGTCCCAGTCGCTTCGAAGGATTCGGGTTGGCTCCGCTGGAGGCAATCGCCTGCGGCACCCCCGTGGTGGCTTCCGACATTCCTCCCCACCGCGAGTTTGTCGGGACAGCGGCTCGCTTTTTCCCCCTTGACGATGACGATGGACTCGAAGCCGCTGTGCGGGGCGCCCTGAACGGCGAAACTCCCGATCCTACCGGACTGGAATCGCTCACGATCCCAGCTGCCGCTGAACGGTTCAGGTCGGGATTGCGCGCCCTGCTGTAATGAAAGGGACGGGTCCGCAGCTCCTCCTCAGCTACGACTTTCCTCCAATGGGAGGCGGCATCGCTCGGTGGATGGGGGAATTGGCGAAACGCTACCCTTCGGGCAGGCTGATCGTGTCCACCGGGCAATTCGGCGAGGGCGGCTTGCGAGACCAACACTTCGTCAGCTGCATCGATCGCCTGCCGCTGCGCTCCAGCCGGCTGCGCAGCCTACCGGGAATCGTGCGCTGGTCACGCCGGGCCGGGGCATTGGCGAAAAGACACCGGGCGGAGTTCGTCTGGTGTGGCAACCTGAAGCCGGCGGCATATCCCGCCAAATGGGTCAAGAGTCGGGTGGGCGTGCCCTACGGAATTCTCCTGCACGGTGGAGACCTGCTGACTCTGCGGCATCAGGTCAGCCGATCTTACGCCAAGCGTCGCGTGGCGCGCTCTCTTCTCGATTCGGCGGCGCTCTTGGTGTGCAACAGCGGCTATACCGCGGCACTCTGCCGCTCGGTTCTCGGCGACCTGGGCCTGACGGCTCACCACGATCGGGTGCGCACGGTTCCCTTGGGAGCCGACCCAGAAGTATTCCGACCCGGGCTTGGCACGGGCGAGGTGAGGCGGCGCTACGGGCTCGAGGGGCGTCGATGGCTGCTTTCGGTGGCTCGGCTCACCCGGCACAAGGGCATCGATATGGGGATTCAGGTACTGGCTCAGCTCGCCCCGGAATATCCCGACCTCGGGTATGCGGTGGTAGGAACCGGCGACGACCTGTCGGAACTGGAGAGCTTGGGACGCGTCCTGGGAATTGCCGATCGCATCAAATTCCTGGGTCAGGTTCCGGAGGCTGATTTGCCCGAGGTGTACAACTCTGCCGAGATCTACCTGGGATTGTCCCGGATCATGCCCGAGAGAGTAGAGGGCTTCGGCATTTCGCTGGCGGAGGCTTCTGCCTGCGGTTTGCCGGTGATTGCAGGAACCAGCGGCGGAATTCCCGAGACGGTAGAGAATGAAGTGAGCGGCCTGTTGGTGAGCCCGGAGCAGGTGAACCAAGTCAGTGCGGCGGTCCGATCGCTGCTGAACGACCGATTGCTGGCTTCGAAGCTCGGTGCGAGGGGTCGGGAACGTGTCGAGCGGTACTACAATTGGGATCGGGTTGCTGCGGAGCTGGTCCGTCTGGGACACGAACACGGGGCCCACGCTCCGGTCCCGCGGCCGGTGTGACGAGCGACAGGATGGTCCCGACTTCAGCGCTGGCGGCGGAATACGAC
>DATKJJ010000278.1:0-9217 GCA_035543695.1 Gemmatimonadales bacterium
AGACGCCTGGAAGCGCATTCTCGACGAAGCTCATCGCGAACTTCCCGACCACACGATTCGCACGTGGCTCGAGCCCACCGAGGCCATAGCCCTCGACGAGGGGCGGCTGATCATCGGGGCGCCAGACCAGTTTGCCGTGGAGTGGAACGAAACCAAGCACGCTCCCATGCTCTCCCGCCTGGCTGAGCCACTCCTGGGCCAGCCCACCTCGGTCGTCTTCCGGGTAAACGAAGACCGGCAGAAGCGGCCGCAGATGGATTTCTTCGTTGCGCCTTCCTCTCCGGCGGCCGCAAACGCCCCGGTCAACCCCAGTACCCAGCCGCTGAACGAGCGGTACAGCTTCGACACTTTTGTCATCGGCAAGTCGAACGAGCTGGCCGCGGCCGCCGCGCATGCTGCAGCCGAGTCGCCGGGCAAGACGTACAACCCGCTCTTCATCTATGGCGCCACCGGCCTGGGCAAGACCCACCTGATGCAGGCCATCGCCCACACCGTCATCGAGCGGCACCCGGAAACCCGGGTGCTCTACGTGGGGGCCGAGCAGTTCATCAATGAGGTCATCGAGAGCATCCACAGCCGGACCATGCCCGAGTTTCGCCGGCGGTACCGGACCGATGTGGACCTGTTCCTGGTGGATGACGTGCATTTCCTCGAAGGTAAGGAAATGACTCAGGAGGAGTTCTTTCACACCTTCAACGCGCTCTACGAGGGCAACAAGCAGATCGTCCTGACCTCCGACCGTCCGCCCAAGGAGCTGCCCGGGCTCGAGGCCCGGCTGGTGAGCCGCTTCGAGTGGGGCATGGTGGCCGACATCGGCCAACCCGACCTGGAGCATCGGATCGCCATCCTGAGAAAGAAGCAGGAGCAGGACCATCTGGAACTGACCATCCCCGACGACGTGCTTCGATTCATTGCCGAGCACGTGCGATCCAACGTCCGGGAGCTCGAGGGCTGCATCATTAAGCTGTTGCTGTTCGCCTCCTTGAAGCACAAGGAGGTCTCTATCGAGCTCGCCCGCGAAGCGCTCTCGGACAAGATCCGCCCGGGCGAAGATGGCCTGGCGCCGCCACGTGCCATGCCGTCCATTAATAAGGTCCAGGAGGTGGTGGCCCGTCGCTGGGGCGTTACTCCGGAGGGCCTCCGCTCCAAGGCTCGCATCAAGACCCTCACCGTGCCTCGTCAGATCGCGATGTATCTCGCGCGGGAGCTGCTGGAGATGCAGCTGGTCGAGATCGGGCAGGCCTTCGGCGGACGGGACCACTCGACGGTGATTCATAGCGTGGACAAGGTGAGCCGGCAGATGTCGCGCGACCGTGGCTTTCGCGAGCGGGTGGAGCACGCGCGTCAGGAGTTGTCCGCAGAATAATCCCCGTCTTTCCAGCGACGTGTGGGCGAATCTGGAAAGGCGTGGACAGAAGCGGAAAGCTCGAGTGGCAGTCCCCATGGCCCACACGGTGTCGACATGGTCTGAGGTGCCTAAGTTCGAGTGACCGGGTTGCTTAAATCAGTGCTCCACATTTCCAGAGCCTCTACTACGGCTACTAAGTATTTTAAATGGAAGGGTAGTATCTGTTCATAGCGTTCCGAGGAGAGGCATGAAGCTCACGATCACGCGGGAGCAGCTGCAGGAAGGACTCGTAGCGGTAGCTGCCAGTGTTCCTGCCAAGACGACTCTGCCGATCCTGTCGAACATTCTGCTCGAGGCTACCAAAGACGGTATTCGTCTTTCGGGAACAGACCTCGACATCTCGGTCAGCACCACGGTGCCCGCCTCTATCGATCAGGACGGCGCGATCACCCTGCCAGCGCGCAAGCTGGTTGAGATCGTCCGGGAGCTTCCCAGCGCGGCCATTCGCCTCACCGCCTCCGGCGAGCAGCGGGTGACCATCGAGTGTGGTCGCAGCCGGTTTCGTCTGCTCGGCTTACCCCGGGAGGAATTCCCTGCGTTCCCCACTGTCAAATTCGATGGCGGGTGGAGAATCTCCTCCAGCGAGCTGCAGAAGCTGATCACCCACGTCGCCTTTGCCGCCAGCACTGAAGAGAGCCGGCCGATTCTCAATGGGGTGCTCTGGGAGCTCCGGCCCGAGCGGATGCGCATGGTGGCGACCAACGGACACCGATTGGCCCGCATGGATGTGCCCACACCGGAGCGGCAGGGTGCCTCCCAGGCGGATCTGATCGTTCCGCCGAAGGCGCTGGAGCAGATTCGCCGGCTGTTCGGGACCGAGGAGATCATCGAGATCGCCCGGAGTGAGAACCACCTCGCTTTCCGGTCGAGCTCCACCCAGATTTTTACTCGGCTGATTGAGGGCCCCTATCCCAATTACGAGCAGGTCATCCCCCGGGAGAACGACAAGGTGGCAACGGCTGACAAGTCCGCGCTCACCTCAGCGCTTCGGCGGATGAGCATTGTCGCCAGCGACCAGACCCACCGGATCCGGATGGGGTTCGCCAATGGATCGTGCAAGTTGTCGGTCCAGACTCCCGACCTGGGCGAGGCTCAGGAGGAGCTCAACGTCAGCTACGAGGGCGACCCGCTGGAGATCGGCTTCAATGCCGCGTACCTGCTCGAGATCCTCAAATACATTCCCACCGATGAAGTCCGGATGACTTTCAAGGCCCCGGAGCGGGCCGCAACCTGTGAGCCCGTGGGCTGGGATGATCCGGCCAGCTATCTGGCCCTGGTGATGCCACTCCGACTGGTCGACTAGGAGACGAACATGTCAGATAATTCAGATTTCAACCTGCAGCCCCTCAATGGTGGTGCTGCCGCCGCCGAGGGCGGGCGGGGCGGTTTCGTAGCGTTGGCGGTGATCGCAGCGGCATTCGGCGCCGGCGCCGCAATTCTGCTGGCCCCGGATGAGGGTGCTCAAACCCGGCGACGCGTTGCTCGGGGCCTCAGGAGCATTGGTGGGGAGGCGGCAGGCAGCATCGGACAACTGCAGCGCGAAATTCGCCGCAGACGAGATCAGTCCCGGCGGGAGAAGCGGGTGTTCGCCCTGGCTGGACTACTCGTCGGTGCCGGTGTCACCGCCTTGCTCACGCCCGATAGCGGCACCACGACCCGCCGCAAGCTCGGCGGCACCTTCAACCGCATCAAGGTTGGAACCGTGGATCGCATCGAGCGCCTGCGTCAGCGCACCGAGACTGCTGAAGAGCCCGGCGGGGAGGCTCGGCCAGTTCGGAGTGTGCAGGAGCTGGGACGGGATCCCAACTCGGTATTCTGAGAGAGCAGCTAGCGCTTGGCCGGGCGTAGGGAAGTGATCGTGTAGCTCCCGGCTTGCTTGACCGGTACCGTTTGTCCCACGGCAGGCACCGTGATTGTCATATCGCCGGCATCGCTTCCCCGGGCAGAGGCAAGGGTTCCGTCCGGGTTCAGGTAGTACACCGCAGATCGAGTGCCCGACGCCGTCATCTCCAGCTGCTGGTTGTATTGCGTTCCCTTTCCGGATCGCCGAAAAGATCCGCTGCTCTCCAGCTTCACCGCGTTCTTCGCCCGCGCATCGTCGCTGTCCATGGCCCGATACTTCGTCAGAGAGTGCTCCACGGCGTCAAACGCATCGGCCCGGATCGGCACCTCGGTCGTGTCGCTCCACTCCATGCCCGACCGCACTCCACTCGGAGGCAAGGCGGGGAAGAGCGTTCGAAGATTGCTCCCGATCTGATCGCCCAGCGTGGTAGTGCGATCCGATTTCAGCGCTGATAACTCGCCATCCGGCTTCAGCGAAGCGGTCCACCGGGTGCCTCGCGCGGGCAGCACCGAATCGGGTGCTGCCGGCACTCCGCCTACCGCGGCCTGCATCGAATCGAGCACGATGGTCGCCAGATAGCCATTTGTGTCTGGAGCCAGGCTCACCCGCAGGTAGGCTGTCCGATCGATCAGCTGGAGCTGATTGGCTCCGCCTGGTAGTTGCAGCGTCAGACTGTCATGGCGGACCAGCGCATACCCGGCATCGCGCACGGGAAGGTAGATGATGCCAGAGGCGCCGCTCGGGGTGGGTGTGCCGTTATTAGGTGTACCGGGCTCCGGGCTGGGAGTACCGGGCTCCCCAGGAGCCGTCCGTCCCGAGCTGCAGGCCACAATCGCCAGAAATACCGAAACCGCCCAGCTCATTCGCCCATGCATACGTCGGTTCACTTGAGAGTGCTTACGCTGGTTTTTTGAACGATCGTGATCGGCAGAGGCTGGGGCGCAAACGACCCGGAGATTTTCAGGGCAGACTGCTGCTGCCAGGCACCGCCCAGATATCGACCGTCGGGTGCGACATAGTAGGAGCCGTTCCCCTTGCTGGTTCCCTCGATCTTGGCTGGCCCGTTCGGGGTGGGCTGGGTGCCCTGGACGGAAGAGGTAAAGTCCTGCACCACCCGCACCGCCTTGCGAGACTCCTTGGTTTCATTCGCCGCCGCCTTGTAGGCGCTCACTCGGCGAACGGTAACGCTGTCGCTCCCAGTTCCACTGGTCTTGGCCGTGGTGTCGGTCCAGCTATCCCCGACCTTCAGCCCTGCCCTGGCCCAGGGGAAAAAGTCGCTCAGCAGTCCCTGAATCTGAACGGCAGCAGCGGCGTGAGCGGTGGGGGTAAGTCCGCTGGGTTTGCCCGATTTATCGACGAACCCGCGGAACTCCGCGCCCCGTGCGCTGTCGAGTACGGGCGCCGGAATCGGAGTGGCGCTGTCGCCCTTCACGGAATCCACCACGACCCGTATCGACTTGCCTCCGCCGCTGTCTGCCAGAGATACGGTTACGAAGCTGGTGGTACTGAAGGCGATCCGCTGCTTTGCCCCGCCGGCAGGGGTTGCGTCCATCTCCTGGGTGAGCGTCTGGTCAATCCGGTATTTCGTGGTGGTTGGTGCAAGTCCCAGGGCAGGGAGCACCAGGCCGGCGGCGAGAGTGAAGTAACCGGCGTTCAGTAGCGCCATCGGGTCCCCATTGAGGTGGTGGGCCAGACAAACTAACCAGCAGGAGGCCCCAAAACCAACAGCCCCCCGGACTTTCCGGAGGGCTGCCGCTGGTCGGAACGTAAGCCGAGTTCTGTGTCTCCTGTTCCCTGCATGCAATGGGGCAGGAGAGATGGTCATCTATCTGGGATGGCCGTCGCCGGCCACCTCTAGCAGCCTACCCGCGGCTTGGCGGTGCGGGTCGCACCTCGCCGCCTATTTGGCCTTGCTCCGGCTGGGGGTTACCCTGCCACCACTGTTACCAGTGGTGCGGTGGGCTCTTACCCCACCGTTTCACCCTTACCCGGATATCGGGCGAACCCTCAATCCGGGCGGTTTCTTTTCTGTGGCCCTATCCGTCGCCTTGCGGCGCCCAGGCGTTACCTGGCAGCCTACCCTGTGGAGCTCGGACTTTCCTCGGATACCTTGCGGCACCCGCGACCATCGTGTCCGACCAGTGGTTGCAATATAGCGGGCCGGCCGGGACGCGGGGAAGTGACGGGAATCAAATGGCTTAACTCAGCCTGCATGCCCCACCCGCGCCAGTCCCCGCTCCGCCTGCTGCAGAAATGGAAGCAGTGCCGGATCGGCTCGCTTCCACTGTGCCAGCACTTGACGATACTGCTCCCGGGCTTCGGCTCTGCGGCCCAGCCGCTCGTAGGCGGCACCCCGGAGCAGCCTGACCCGGCCCAGCATGCCCCAGCCTGAATCGAACTCTCCGGTCTGCAACGACGAGGGCTGGTAGCCCTCCAGCACCCGAAGCGTTGTCTCATAGTCTCCGAGCAGATAGTACGCCTGGGCCGCCAGGGGTTCGGTGAGAACCCGATACATGTGCTTGCCGTAGGTGGTCGAGTCGGGCTCGGCCAAGGCCTTTCTGGCAATGGCGGAGTCTCCCCGGCTTACCGCCAGGAGTGCCCGAACCTCCTTGGCCGCCGGCTCCCCAGCGAGGACCATCAACTCATGCAGGGCGGTTGTGTCCGCCGCCAGTCCGGTGAACAGCCCGATCGCGGCGCTTGCTCCCGAGTGCGCGATATGCTCTCGCTCATCCGATGGCGACATCCGGGCCGCCTCCGCCGTGGTCTGCCAGACTTGCCGAAGGGCAGACGAGGGGCCGCCGGCGGCTGCATAGAGCTCACCCAGTCGGGCCCGGCGCCAGCCTTCGCCGTTCGAACCGCTCCACTCCGGGTGAGACACCACCTCGCGTCTGACCTGGTCAGCCAGCTCCAGCGTCTTGGCAGCGTTGGTCAGGTCGCCCTGGTAGGCAAACACGTTGGCTGCCGCAGCAATGTCGCTGACCACGGTGGCAGTGCCTGCGTACACCCTGAAGTCCTTGGAGGAGGCAGTATCCAGCGCAGTGCGCAGCTGGGCGGCAGCCCTGTCCACGTCCCCTGAGGCAAAACGAACCCGCGCTTCCACGAAGGGCAGCTCGGGATGGAGGGATGTGGCCACCCTGAATCGTTCCAGCTCGGAAAGGGCTCCGCTGAAGTTGCCCGAGGAGAGATATGCGTTCACCATCGCGCCGTGAGCTCTCAAGGTCGTGGGCTGTGCTGACACCCAGGTACGCGCGGTAGCGAGGGCCTCCGACCGGGCCCGCTGCACCGACGTATGGACGGTGGTGCTGTCCATCATCACTCGCCCTGACGAGGTTCGGGTTACACCAAAGGAATCCCGGGGGAGCAGGGCGTATGTCGGGTGATCGGAGGAGGCCACACTCAACATGTATTGGACGTGTTCATACGCCAGCGCGTAGCTGGGATCCAGTGCCAGTGCTCGTTTGAAAGCCCTGAGAGACTCAGTCCAGAAGGGTGCCTCGTTCACTCCAGCCGTATCGTGGAACCAGGCGTCGCCCAGGCCGTACCAGGCGTCGGCGTCACGCGGGTCTCGCGCGATGAGTTGCCGGTACAGAGCGCGAGCCTCTTCGTACTGGTCCCCCAGAAACGCCCGATACGCGTTGATCACGGTGCGCTCATGCAGCGGCAGGTTGGCTGAATACGTCGTGGCGCGCAGCATGAGTCGATCCGAAACCGAATCTCCCGTGCCAGCCATCCATCCGCGAGTCAGGGCCAGCTTGTAGTAGGCCAGTCCGAATGTCGTGTCGAGGGCTATGGCCCGCTGCAGGTCGCGTTCGGCTCCGGCAAGGTCCCAGCGGTTCAGCTGCTCTACTCCACGCAAGTAGGAACGATATGCTTCGAGGGACGTGGTGGTGGAGCGGGCCAGTCCGATCTGAATCTCATTGGGTGCGCCGGTCAGATCGAGCAGCTTGGCGGCGAGCTGGTCAAACAGCGGGCGCACATCGGCCCCGGAGCGTTCGTCGACCCGAGCGATATCCACCCGCTTGCCGCTGGCGACATCGAAGACCCGGGCGGCGAGATGGAGAGAGTCACCGGCCGGAGTAAAATCTCCCAGCACCACGGTCCAGACGCCCGCTTCCCGGGCCAGCCGGCGAGCCATATCGAGACCGATCTCATCCCCGACTCTCAGCCGATGCCGAGCAAGCAGGTCATGGAGGCGCTCGTGGTCCACGATGGTGAGATCGTTCCATTGCGACAGGTTCAGCCCCAGCATGCTGACGCTGCCCTCCCTCAGCCAATCCACCGACCGGTCGCCCCGCAGATTGTTGAACGGGAGCACCAGGATGGAATGCCGGGGATTTACCCCGGCCGGAGGACCGGGGGCACGCCGCACCAGCCCGATCGTCGCGCCGGTTGCCACTGCAGCCACCGTCGCCGCCACCAGCAGGGCCCGGCGCAGCCGGCGTCGTCTCGGCCAGCTCGATCGCTCGCCGGTGAGCGCCTGCCGCAGCTCCTCGCCGGTTTGCCAGCGCTCGGATGGCTGCTTCTCCAGCGAGCGCATGACCGCTCCGGTCAGAGCTCCCGGGGTGTCGGGGCGCAGCCGGTCGATCGGAAATGGCCGTTCGGCGATGTGCTTGGAGACGACGACCCGGTGCGAGCCTTGAAAGGGAGGGTGTCCGGCCAGCATCTCGTAGGCGACAACGCCCAGCGCGTAGAGATCGCTCCGGGTATCGACCTCCTCTCCCGCGGCCTGCTCCGGACTCATGTACACCGGGGTTCCCACCGCCACGCCCTGTCCGGTGCTCGATCCGCTCGCTTCGGCCGCGACAGCTCGGGCAATGCCAAAGTCCGCCAGGAGGGCACGTCCACTGACCTCGTCCAGCAGCACGTTTTCAGGCTTCACGTCCCGGTGCACCACACCCGCCCGTCCCGCAGCATCGAGGGCCGAGGCCACATCGGCCATGATGCGAGCCGCGTCCTCGACCGGAATTCTTCCTTCTCGCGTGAGTCGCTGGCGCAGGCTTTCGCCGGCGATCTCGTCCATCACGTAGTACAGCAGCCCGTCCGCGCTCCCCGCCGCGTGGATGGCCACAATGTTGGGGTGGCGCAGGCGAGCAATGGTTCGGGCCTCACCCAGGAAGCGGCGGGTGATGGATTCGTGAGGAGCCAATTCCGGGTGGACCACCTTGATGGCAACCCGGCGGTCCAGGGTGGTGTCCGTCGCCTGGAATACCACACCCATGCCCCCGCGCCCGAGCTCGCGCTGAAGCCGGTACTGGGGTCCCAGCGCGGCTTGCAAGGCGGCGAACAGATCCAGGGTGGTATCGCTCACGTCAGGACCAGTGAGGGGGAGTTGAAAACTACACCCAGCTTTCCCAGTTGTCGCGCACTTTCAACCCGACGAGGCCGAGCTTCGCGCCGTTTCAGATTTAATCTTCTTTGACGTCTCAGACGTACCCTCCCGCACGACCTCAGGGGAGGATGAAGTGACAATCAGCTCGGCCGAGGGCTCACCCACCATAGCTACGGTCCTGTTGCCGGTGGAACGGTCTCGGGTGGATGCCGCCGGAAGCGGGTGCTTTGCCGTGGTTCACCGGGATTCCATCCCGGAGGCGGTGCGTATCGTTCGCGAGCGTCCGGTGGATGCGGTACTGGTTTCGGTCCATCGCTGCGGCCCCGAGCAGGTCGAAGTTCTGGGCAACCTGGTCCGCGAATTTCCCGGCATTCCCACCGTCGCGCTCATCTCCCAGCACGATCCCAGCTCCACCGAAATGCTGCTTCGCCTGGGTGCGTCCGGTGTTCGACAGGTGGTGGACGTTACCTCCCCCACCGGGTGGAACCGTCTCCGCCAAGTGGTGGGCCAACCGGCCACCCGGGCCGTCGCCCGCATCCAGGGGCCAATCCTGGAAGCGCTCCGCGAGGCCCCGCCCGATGCCCGTCTTTTCGTCGAAGCACTGGTTCGGCTGGCACCGGAAACTCCCACGGTCACT
>DATKJJ010000279.1:0-2423 GCA_035543695.1 Gemmatimonadales bacterium
GCATGGCATCACTGTGCAAAGCGCACACTCTGACTCAGCACGGCAACGGCTTCGACCTCGATCATCAGCTCGGGGCGGGCGAGGCTGGAGACCACCACCAGGGTATTGGCCGGCGGGTGGCCGGACCGGGAGACCTGGGCCCGGACCTCGCGCAGGACCGGCAGGTTCTTGAGGTCGGTAATGAACGTGGTGGTCTTCACTACATCGTCCAGCGACCCGCCGACGCTGGTCAACGCCCGACGCAGATTCTCGTAAACTCGCTGGGCCTGAGCCTTGAAGTCGCCCGCACCAATCAGCTGTCCGGTGCTGTCGAAGGCCACCTGTCCGGCCACGTACACGGTGCGGTTGTCCGGGGCAACCACCACGTGGGTATAGCCGTTGGGTTTGGTGAGACTCGGCGGATTGATGTAGCGGGAGCCTTGGGTCTGGGCTGATATGGCGGACTGAGGAGTGGTCAGGAGGAGCAATGCCGCGAGACCAGCCAACGGTGGTGCGATAGGCATGTCGCAATCTCCTACAGGAGAGTCAGGCCGCATGGCCATTGCCGGGCTCGCGCCGTTCGATCACTTCGTAATGGGCCGACCGTTCGTCGAAGCGGATCAGCAGCTGGCGGGCCTTGGGGGGAACCACGGCCTGCTCGTAATCCTCGCCGGCAAAGGTTTGCACCGCCAGCAGAGAGTCGAACCACATGATGGTGACGAACTCCACGCCTTCCTCCACCTCACGGCGCAGAAGATCGATGCCCTGAAATCCCGTTATCCCGCGCTCGATGATGCCGGTGAAGATCTCAGCCTTGAGCAGCCCTTCGTAGGCGTCGGCGTTTCGGGACGTGGTCCATCCCCTCCAGATCCGGCTGATCATGCCGACTCGGCGTAGGGGCGTCCGCGTACCCGGATGCTGTCGAACAGTGCGCGCGAGACCGCGGCGACGTCATGTACCGCCCGATCGAAGGCGTCCTGGTTGGCCTGCGACGGTGCCTGGAAGCCGCTGATTTTCCGCACGAACTGCAAGGCAGCGTTGTGCAGCTCCTCGTCGGTAGGAGGATGATCGGGATGTCTCAGACGCTTGATGTTCCTGCACATGTCTCCTCCAATAAATGCGAGCTGGGTGAGGACCCGCTTCAGACCCGGAGCAGCCGGAAGGCGTGGGTCCAGTCGTTCTCCCGAAAACCAGGAATGCACCAGAGCTGAGCCAGCGGCTCCAGAGCTCGAGCCGCGACAACACTACCCATGTCCGCACCCTCCCAGCCCAGGTGCTCCAGCAGCCGGGCCACTACGGCTTTGGCTCCCCCATCGTTGCCGCAGAAAAACATGGTGGGCGGACCGCCGGACAGCAGGGGGTGCACCATGAGGTCGCTCCCCACGCTATTGAACGCCTTGACGAACGCAATGCGAGGGTGCGCGGCCTGCAGCCGTTCCATCAGTGACTCGTTGGGTCCGGTGAAATAGCGAAGCACACCGTCCACCGGCGGGTCGTTGCTGATGGGGTTGGTGGTGTCGATCACCAGCTTGCCCTCGAGATTGTCGGGGCCGGCGAGATCAATTGCCTCCAGCGCGGCGGTCCCCAGCACCGCCAACACCACGGCCTCTCCCCAGGTGGCCACCGAGGAAAAGGTGCCTTCCTGGATCCCGGTGCTGCGCGAGAACTTGGCCAGCTTGCCCGGCGAGCGGGTTCCAATCCGCGCCTCGTAGCCGTTGGCGGCGAGCCCCTTGGCCAGTGCCTGGCCCACCTCGCCTGAGCCGAGAACACCGAACCGTTTCGGATGGGGAACAGCAGGCATGGAGTCTCTCCTCTACAGAGCTTTCCGGAAGGAGCGCAAGACGCCAGCATCGTCGAAGCCGAGCGCGAGGTGCGCCGCAATGCTGGTGCTATTGTCGAACTGCGTGTCGGACCCAAACTCCCGGCACCCCTGCGCGCGTCCCCATTCCTCGGCTGCGCGCACGAGGGCTCGGCCGACACCCTGCCGCCGCATGGGCGGCGTCACGTACCAGCCCTCGAGGAAAGCCACCGGGGTGGTGCGGCAATCCTCAGCATAGGGGCGGAGTGAGAGCTCGGCAAATCCGACCAGACCCTCGCCGGTCTTCTCAGCCACCAGCACCGACGCGAGCCGGGCATCGTCAGTGCTGAAAAACGTCTCCGCTTCGTCCAGCAGCTCCGGCAAAGGCTGGTCGGGCCAAAGCGCCTTCCGCAGCGTGGCCCAGCCTCGCGCGTCGTCCGGCCGGGCATGACGAATCCGTACGCCGGTGTCTACGGTGGAACCGGAAGCACCCGCCAGTTGGTTGGATGTACTATAGGATTCAGTCAAGCGATTCCTCCCCTACCTGAGGATAGCAAGTATGAAGGTATTTTTGACCGGCGCCACTGGATACATCGGCAGCGCGGTAACTGAGCGGCTTCGGGCGGCCGGGCATGAAGTGAGCGCA
>DATKJJ010000280.1:0-2655 GCA_035543695.1 Gemmatimonadales bacterium
CCTCACCGTAACCGATACGGGGGGCGAGGGCGGTGACCAGGGCCGGGCTCCGCTCCAGCCAGTACCGGCATTGGGCCTCATCGGCCTGAATTCCATCGATGCAGCGCTCCGCCAGAACCGCAGTCGCGTTCCCCACGATGATGAGCGCGAACAGGATGTTGTGCGTGATCACCGGCATCATCACGTTCAGCTCGAGTTGCCCCGCCTCGGTGGCGAGCCCCACGGTGGTATCCAGCCCCAGCGCCTGGTAGCAGACCTGGTTCACCATCTCGGGGATAGAGGGATTAACCTTGCCCGGCATGATGCTGGACCCCGGCTGGACCGGAGGGAGCAGAATTTCAGCCAGTCCGGTCCGGGGACCTGAGGCAAGCAGCCGGAGGTCATTGGCGATCTTGTTCAGGTCGAGCACGTAGGCCCGAAGGGCCCCGCTGAAAGTGGCAAAGTCTCCCATCGACTGCATCAGCTGAATCAGGTCGCGTCCGGGCCGAAGCTGCATGCCAGTAATCCGGGACAGCTGCTTGACCATCAGCTCGGCATACTCCGGCTCGGCGTTGAGGCCGGTGCCCACAGCCGTTCCCCCGATGTTGAGCTCACGCAACCAATCCGCCGCCGCCTCCAGCTTGTCCCGGTGGCGCTGAACCGTGCGGCCGTACGCGGTGAACTCCTGGCCCAGCCGGATCGGAGTGGCGTCCTGCAGATGGGTACGCCCCGACTTGATGATGTGATCGAACTCTTCGCCTTTGGCCAGAAGCGAGGTTGCCAGCCGGTCGAGCGAGACCAGGGTTCCCGAGAGCCTAGCCAGAGTTGCCAGGCGCATCGCGGTGGGGATCACGTCATTCGTGCTCTGCGCCATGTTGACGTGATCGTTCGGATGCACTGGCTGATAGGTTCCCCGCGTTGAGCCCAGAAGCTCGTTGGCCCGGTTCGCCAGCACCTCATTACAGTTCATGTTGTGACTGGTACCGGCTCCAGCTTGATACACGTCCACGATGAATTGGTCCCGGTGCTTGCCACCGAGAACCTCGTCGGCCGCCTGCACGATGGCATCGGCCAGGCGGGCCTCGAGCCGCCCGGTTTGCTTGTGCACCACTGCCGCCGAGCGCTTGATCCATACGACGGCATCGACGAAGGCTGGCAGAGGGCGGAGCCCCGAGATGGGAAAGTTTTCCGATGCGCGCAGGGTTTGAATCCCGTACAACGCGCTGGTAGGCACCGCTTTTTCGCCGAGGGGATCTCGCTCGATACGAGTAGGCGCGGCAGCTTTTGCGTCGTGTGGAGTCACTTCACATCCGGGGAAGAATGACCACCTACTTTAGGTCGATCGCCGACATCGCTGGGTTCTCCGGGGAGAAGCCATTCAAAGCTGACCTGTTTGGCAGCCCCAAGCTGTTCGTCGGACTGAATTGTTTTCAGCCGGGGCAGTCACAAAAGGTTCACGTCCACGCGAAGTCGGACAAATTTTATCTGGTCCTCTCAGGAAAGGCGAGGATGATTGTGGGAGAGGAGACGCGGGAGGTGGGGCAAGGAACGGTTGTCTGGGCTCCAGCGGATCTGCCTCACGGTGTGGCCGAAGCCCTGGAACCGACCGTCATGCTGGTCGCGATGGCACCACCCCCCACCGCGATCAACCCTCCAGCTGCTCCCTGACGTCTGTCGCGCCCTGACGGGCGAGTTTCCTCAGCGCCGGCCAGCCGTAAATCTTTGCGGCCAGCCATACGCCCAGCACCACGCCCACCCCGTTGGTATACCAGCGCCAGGCCAACAGCAGCCAGCCCTGGTGTTCTCCCAGATCTCCGGCAGCGCCGCCCAGAAATCCTAGCTCAACCGCCCCGGCTCCCGATGGCGTCGGCAGCAGCAGCTGGCTGTACAGCAGCGCGAAGGACCCCACCAGCATTGGTCCCATAGCCGGTGGATCCGGCAGGGTGAGCGCGAGAACCGGAAGAATCGCGACCCTGGTCCCCAAATTGATCAGGCTGAGCGGAAGGCTGGCCACGAGTGGCCACCAAGGCATCCGCCGCCAGTACACCAGGGCGCGCTTGACCGGGCGGCGCAGGTGTCGAGCCACCGGGGAGCTCACCGAGCGGGCATAACGCCATGCAACAACGCTGATGAGAAAAACGCCCACTATCCAGGGCCAGGCATGCTCTGCCGCCGCCTCGAGTCGGGGACCGACGCTGGACCACCACGCCGGCGCGTACTCCCAGCCGAGCCATGCGGCGGCAATGATGATCACCGGCCACGCCGCAAGCACCTCGAGACTGATTCCCACGAAGGCGGCGGTAGCGGGTACCCGGCTCCGGAGCATCCCAGCCAATCGAGCCGGCTCGCCGCCGATCCGGAGCGGTGTCAGAGCGCAGGCCGCATCTCCAAACGCGTTGAGAATGAAGGCGTCCTTTACCGATAACGGATACCCGAGGCCCTGGATGATCCATTGAATGCGCCAGGCGCGCGCCAACAGATCGGCAGCCACCAGGCCGACACAGATGAGGTGAGCCTCTAACGCCGTCACGCAAGCTGCCGAATGGAGCAGAGATCAGCGTATCGGCCGACAGTTCGATGCTCGCACCACCGGTCCAGAGCACCGGCCAGCGATCGGGCGGTTGCGGGGTGATCGAGGTCCTGGGGATGAAGTGCAAGCCGAGGCCAGGCGCTGTC
>DATKJJ010000281.1:0-3262 GCA_035543695.1 Gemmatimonadales bacterium
CATCGATCCGCACATGCTTCTCCTCGAGGTGCCACCCGCGCGGCCGCACCACGAGCGTCGCGAGTCGCTCCCGCAGCGTGTAGCACTTCCCCTCGGCGCTCGTGTACTCGAGACACCGCCGCACCGCGTCCCAACAGTTCCGCTGCCCGACGACGACGTTCTCCCACGAGGGCGACAGCGCGTCCTCGAAGTCCGCCATGAACACCTTCGCGCCCGAATTGAGCGCGTTGATCATCATCTTCCGCTCGACCGGTCCGGTGATCTCCACCCGCCGATCGTTCAGGTCGGCGGGGGCGGACGTCACCTGCCAGCTGCGCTCGCGGATCTGCCGAGTCTCTTCCAGGAAGTTGGGCAGCTCGCCCCCTCTGAGGCATCGCTGGACCTCCCGCCGGCGTTGAAGCAGCGCCTGGCGACGAGGCCCAAAATGCCGGGCCAGCAGCTCGATAAAGGCCAGAGACTCCTGGGTGATGATCTGGCGCGCTTCGGGAAGCTCCGGCGCACGAATCTCCAGTCCACTCATCTCACGCCACGTGGTAAAGCATGAAGGCGAAGTGACATGCGCTGCCGATCAGTACCAGGATGTGCCAGATCTCGTGATGCCCGAACCAGGGGAGTGGGTCGGGGCGGCGACAGCTGAAAATGATGGCGCCGACGGTATAGGCGGCCCCGCCTGCAACGAGCCAGAGGAGGCCTCCCAGCGAAACCGCCCGCGACAGTGGAATCACGGCCACCAGCGCGAGATATCCCATCGCGAGATACGTCGCGGTAGAAACCCAGACTGGTGCGTCGAGAAAGAAGAGCTTGAAGGGAATCCCCGCCATCGCAATCAGCCACACGATCCCCAGCAGAGCCCAGCCTAGACGGCTGTTCAGGGTGAGGAGCGCAATCGGGGTGTAGGTGCCCGCTATCAGGAAATAGATGGCAATGTGGTCGAGCGTCCGGAGGGCCCGGAGACGAGGTTGCGATAGAGGAAGCGAGTGATACAGGCTGCTGGAACCGTACAACAGAATGAGAGTCCCGCCGTAAATGGCGAAGGCAGCCAACTGCTCGGGGCCGCGCGCCATCCGGAGGAGGAGAACGGTGCCGGCCCCTGCGAGCAGAAGGCCGACCAGATGAGACGCTCCGTTGACGGGCTCCCGGATCTTCATGCGCACAATCTAGAACCTCCCCTCCCACCTTGTCGCCTATCGGGCCGTGCCATAGCCTTCTCCCATGCGCATCGCCCTGTTTTCCGAGGTCTACTGGCCGATGGTCAGTGGGGTCGGCGTTACCCTACTCCGGCTGACCAAGGCACTGCAGCAACGGGGCCACGTCGTCCGGGTGTACTCGGCCAGCTACTCGCTTCCCCCGGGCCAGCCGGATCGCCCTGAGGTGCACCGCTCGCCCAGCGTGCCGCTTTTCCTGTATCCTGATGTCCAGTGGGCATTTCCCCGCCAGCGCGACATCGTAGAAGACCTCCGGGCCTTTCGACCGGATGTGGCCCACGTAGCCACTGAGTTCGCGGTGGGCCTGGCTGGTCTCAAGGCCGCACGCCAGCTGCGGCTGCCGGTAATCGCGTCGGCTCATACCGACTATGACAAGTACGCCGCTCGGTACGGGGTGGAGTGGGCTGTACGGCTGGGGTGGCATTATTTGCGGTGGTTCTACGGCCAGGCCTACCGGGTGCTTTGTCCCTCTCACATGTATCAGCAGCACCTCCGGAGCCGCGGAGTGATGCATACCGGCATCTGGAGCCGGGGAGTGGACCCTGAGGAGTTCCACCCCCGGTTTCGCAGTGAGGCCTACCGCATGGCTCTCGGGCTGGGCCCCGACGATCTCCTGGTCACCTACATCGGCCGCATAGCCCGAGAGAAAAACCTGAGGCAGCTCCTGACCGCCTGGAGCGCACTCGGTTCGGAGCGGGGATCGGCTCAGCTGGCCCTGGTAGGACGGGGGCCGCTGGAGGACAGCATCCGGCGGCGGCAAATACCCGGCGTGCATGTGCTCGGCCTTATGCACGAGCAGAGGCTGGCCGAAGCCTACGCCTCGGCCGACCTCTTCGTCTTCCCCTCCACTACCGAAACATTCGGGAACTCCCTGCTGGAGGCCATGGGATCCGGGCTTCCCTGTTTGGCCGCCAACGCCGCGGGCGTGCTGGAGTTTGCCCGCCACGGTCAGAACGCTTGGCTGGTGGCGCCCAACAGCTCAGCCGCAATCGGGCAGGGCCTTCGGCGCTTGTTGCGTGATCCCGGTCTGAGGCACCGCCTGGCCCAGGGTGGCCTGGCGACCGCTGCCGAACGGACTTGGGACCAGGTGTACGATCGTCTGCTGGAGGACTATCGAGAGGCTATCGAGAATCGAGGCCTGATCCAGGCTGCCTGACTGCAGATGCAGATTCGTTAGACCCGCTTACTCAAAATCAGATACGCCACCGCAGCAATGGCGGCGCTCATCGGCATGGTGAGAACCCAGGCCCACACGATCCGCCGCGCGACGCCCCAGCGCACGGCGGAGAGCCGTTGCGCGGCGCCCACGCCGACGATAGCGCCGGTGATGGTATGCGTGGTACTGACGGGCACACCCAACCGGGAGGCGATCAGCACCGTAATTCCCCCCGCAGTCTCCGCACAGAATCCGCCGAAGGGACGAAGGCGGGTGATCCGGGTTCCCATCGTCTTCACGATCCGCCAACCGCCCAGCGCGGTCCCGCAGGCAATGGCGGTGTAAGCCGCGAACTCCACCCACAGCGGAATCCGGTCCGCTGTTGCCACGTAGAAAAAGCCGAGCCAACCCTGCTGGTTCAGGAACAGATGCTGAGTGGAAACCAGCAGGCCGACAATGATTCCCATGGTCTTCTGCGCGTCGTTGGCGCCATGACTCAATGAGTAGAGCGCGGCGGACAGGAGCTGCAACCTTCGGAAAGCCTTGTCCAGCGGCCCCGGACGCATGCTCCGCAAAAGCCAGGACAATCCCACGGTAAGCCCGAGGGCGATCGCCATGCCGAGCAGCGGTGAGAGCACGATGAAGGCGACCGGCAGAATCCAGCCGGAGAGAATCAGGGCGCCGAACCCGGCTTTGGCGATGGCGGCCCCGCCGTAGCCTCCTAACAGGGCGTGGGAAGACGATGTAGGAAGTCCCAGAAACCAGGTGATCAGATCCCAGAGAATGGCGCCCAGCAGTCCACCCAGCACGACGCTGGGATCCACCACCATGGGATCGATCAGCCCCTTGCCCACGGTCTTGGCCACCGCGGTCCCCACTACGAACGCCGCCATGAAGTTGA
>DATKJJ010000282.1:0-2231 GCA_035543695.1 Gemmatimonadales bacterium
CCGAGCACCATGGCGGGCACCTGAAAGCAGATGGACTTTCCCCCGCCGGTGGGGAGAACGGCGAGAGTGTCCTTCCCGTTCAGAATGGAGTGGATGACGGGTGTTTGAGCCGGCCTGAAGTTGGGATAGCCGAAGTGATGCTGAAGCAGGCTGCGGGCTTGGGCCATGAGATCCATGCCCGAAATTCGCCCTGCCTGGCGGATTTACTTAACCACTTGCGCGCGGGATGGTGCGGATGCTCGCGGCAACACCTGCTCCGAGCAAGACGACGCTTGCTAGGAGCAGATGCCCGACGCGGAACTACGCTCTAATGGCCACCCAACCGGATGCCAAGCGTGATGGGGATGAACTGCGTATCTGCGCCATCGGTGAAGACGTCGTGGAACCGGCCTTCGAGGAAGAGCCCGATACCGCTGGTCTTGATGTCGAAACCGGCCCCGGCATTGAGGCCGAACTTGGTTTCACCGCCGGGGAGGATGTCACTGGGATCGTCCGATCCGGTGATCTTGGAGTTGTAGACCCCACCGCCTCCGATGATATAGGGACGGAAGGTGCTCTCTTCAGACGTCTTGAATTTGAAGACGAGGTTTCCGGTGCCCATGAGGAAGCGATTCTTCAGGCCGGTGAATCCGGGGAATGCGGCGTCGTCCAGATTGTACTGCTGGTACTGCCCGTCGATCTGGATACCCACCGGCCAGCCGTTGGGGACGAAAGAGACGGCGGCGAGCCCGTGCCAGCCCGTCTTGGCGGCGTCGTCGAAATCGCCCAGCGGAACTCCGACACCTCCGCCTAACGAGAATTCAGCACCCTGCGCACGGAGCGCGGGGGCACCGAGCAGCATTCCAACGGCGAGTGCTGCTATACCCTTTGAGAAACCCCTCATGTTCTCCTCCTGGTGGCGAGGTGAGTACCTGTTTGAGGGGCCAAAGTAGCTCTGGCCGAATCGGGAGTCCTGTGACTCCCGTCACAAAGGCCGTCGTCTGAGCCAGATGCGCAGCAGGAGCGAGGCCGCAAGCAGCGCGATCGCCAGCCACCCGAGTCGCCGCTCATCCAGCGCGACACTCAGAAGTGCAGTGAGAAAGCCCGCCAAAGCCAGCGCGAGCCTCAGCCGGTTCATCGTTTCAGGAAGCGTGCGATGGCGTCGCGAAAGTCGGGTGTTCCCCGGGCCACGGCGTTGACCTGAGCCCCTCGGGCAATCCCCTCGTCCAAACCCAGGCCATCCATTTGGTAGAAGAGCTGCTTGGTGAGCGCCATGGCAGTACCGCTGCTTCCGGCGAGCTGACTGGCCAGCTGGAGGGCCGAAGCCTCCAATTCCCCGTCGGGACAAATTCGGCTGACCAAACCCGCGCGCTCGGCGTCCTGGGCCGAGAGCACCCGTCCGGTGAGGACCAGATCGAGCGCGACCTTTTCTCCCGCAGCACGACGGAGGAGTGCCATCACCATGGCGGGGACAAAGCCGCGCTGGATCTCCGGGTAGCCGATCTGCGCCCCGGCTCCGGCGAGCACAAGGTCGCAGGCGGTGGCGAGACCGGCACCCCCTGCGAGCGCGCGGCCCCGGATCATGGCCAGCACCGGCTTGGGCAACGCGCGCATCCGCTCGAACACAGAGCCGAGACGGAGCGCTGCGCTCTCGTTTTCGCTGACCGTCTGGTCGGCCGACGCGAGCAGCTCGTCCAGATCGGCGCCGGCGCAGAAGTCCCTGCCCGCTCCGCGGAGCAGGACGACGCGAACGCCGGCGTCGAGATCGGCTCGCTCCAGCGCCTGATGGAGGGCTTCGATCAGCTCGGCATTCAGCGCATTCCGCTTGTCGGGCCGATTGAGCGTGAGGGTGAGGATGCCGGATTCGAGCGAGCTGAGGAGCGCGCTCATCGCGGCGCGAGACGGCGGGCCAGCGCCGGCGGGACCGGAATTTCCATTCGAAGCAATGCAGTCGAGTATACCTTGCCCTGGGCGTCGGTCTTGAGCGAGATGGTCCCTCCCCCGTCGAGTGCACCGTGCAGCAGGAAGTTCAGCGCGTTCAGATTGGGCAGCTCGAACCGCTCCACCCCCGTCACCATGCCTTTGAAGTGCCGGGCCACGCGCGCGGTGGAAACCTGCCGCCGGAGGATCGGGTAATACTCCGGCTCGAGGGCGATGAGTCCCACATTGGCGGTGTCGCCCTTGTCGCCCGAGCGGGCGTGGGCGAGGTAACGGAGTTGCAAGCGGGGCAGCGGGGCAGCGGGGCGGCGGGG
>DATKJJ010000283.1:0-3649 GCA_035543695.1 Gemmatimonadales bacterium
TACGAGCGAGCTCAACACCTATCCCCTGCCGTGGGACCGAACCTATGCCCTCTTGCAGCACCCGGGGGCCCAGGCGGTGTCTACGACTCTGGATTCAACCCTGAAGCTGTCCCTGGTTCGGGATGTGGTGCAGACCGACGCTCGCCCATCCGCGAGCCGACACTGGTGGAATTCCAGTCCCTGCTCAGTAGAAATCTCCATGGTCGGGACGACTCCAACGGGATCACGGATCGTCTATCAGCAAACTGACCCTGTCGCTCGGCAGCTCGCCGAGCGACTGGTAGCCGTGGCCGATGTCCGAAGCCCGCTGAGCGCCCTCGCGTCAGATCCCCTCCGGTTCGCAGCCGAGCTCGAGCGAGGGGCAGATCGCGGCTATATCGTGGCCATCCCTCTGCAATCGGCGTCGCCCTGCCGCGAGTCGGCCCAATGGACTCGCCGAGGCCGCCTCTACCCATTAATTGAAACCCGGCAGCACGCGATCGTCCGCCAGGGTTCGCCGGCGCTCAGCGTGGACTGGGACGGAACTCCCCGCTTTCTCTCGGAGACAGACCTCCAGCAGGAGACTTCCCGCTGAGCTTCCGAAGCAGGGTGTTCGGGGCCATCCTCCTCGCCGTGCTGATCCCGCTCGGCGCGCTGGCGCTGGGGGTGCGGCGGGAACTGGATCGCCGACTCACCCGGGAATACCAGGCGCGAGTGGAAGCCATGGCGGCCGTTCTCGAGTCTGACCTGAGGCGTGAAAGCGGTTTGGTCGAGCAACGGCTCCAGGCTATCGTGACCCAGCTGTCGAAAGACAACCGCTTCCGCCTGGCCGTCCAGGGTGACGTTGCCAGCCGAGCGTACCTGCTCGATCTCGCGGGTCAGGCAATGCGACTTTCCGGACTCGCCCTGCTCCAGGTTCAGGATTCCACCGGACGGATTCTCAGTTCTGGTCACTTTCGCAACGAGTTCGACCGGCTGGAGCCACAGCTTCCCCGCTTGTTGGAAAGCGGGCCGGACTCTCTGGTGTTACTCCGTGCCCGCACGCCCGATTCGGCCGTGCTCGCGCTGGCTCGAATCGACTCGATTCGCATTGCCGGCCGAGCATTCAAGATCTCTGGTGGGGTGAAAGCGGACCCTCGGCTCCTGGGAGGGCCGCCTCGAGACTCGAGCCTCGCCGTCAGGTTGGAGTACCCGGGGACGGCAACGACCTCTGTGCCTGGAAGCCGGATTGTTCGAGAGCTGCGCTTGCCCTATATCGACCTCACCACCGGCCCCGGAGTCACCATGGATACTGCCCGGCTCCTGGTGACGCAGTCGCTCGACGCGCTGGAGTTTCTTCGCAATGGGGTAACCCGCTGGTTTCTATTAGCTCTGGCGCTCACGGTCCTGGTGGCCGTACTTGGCGCAGCCTGGCTTTCGGCGTTGGTCAGTCGGCCCCTTCGGGATCTGGCGGAGAAAACGGCCCGGGTAGATCTGGACCGGCTGGACCAAAGCTTTGCCACCGAACGATCCGATGAGATCGGCAGTCTCTCGCGGCTGCTCGCCGCCATGATGGACCGGCTCCGGGCCAGCTCCGTCCGGGTACGCGATGCCGAGCGCCGTGCGGCGATCGGCGACCTGGCCGGCCAGGTGAACCACGATATCAAGAACGGCTTGGCGCCCATTCGGAACGTCTTGCGGCACCTGAGCCAGGTGCTGCAGCAGGATCCCGCGGCCCTTCCTCAGGTGTTCGAGGCCCGCCGGAGCACTCTGGAGTCGAGTGTGGAATATCTCGGCACCCTGGCCCGCAACTACGACCGGCTAGCGCCAGGGATGGAGCGAAAGGCCTGTGACGTCAACGCCATTGTTCAGCAGGTGGTCCGCAACATCAGCCATGATGGAGCCGGAATCCGAACCCAGCTCGCCCCTCAGCAGCCTCTCGCTCTGGCCGATGCGCTGATGGTCCGCCGGATCCTGGAAAATCTCGTAGGGAACGCCCGGGATAGCCTATCCGGAAAGGCCGATGGCGAGGTCACCGTATCCACCGAGCAAGTGGCCGGCGGCCCCGGACCGGATCGGGTAAGAATCACGGTGGCTGATACTGGAGTCGGGATGAGCGAGAGCGAGCTGAACCGGGCCTTCGACGATTTCTATACCACAAAGTCGGGAGGAACCGGCCTGGGTCTGTCGATCGTTCGCCGCCTCATCCTGGATCTCGACGGCACCCTCCGAGTGGATACTCAGCCAGGCACGGGCACCCGGGTCGTGGTCGAGCTGCCTCCGGCCCCGGCCAATGAGTCGAGAGCATGACCCTGATACTGGTCGTCGACGACATACCCGCGCTCACCGAGCAGTACGCCTACGATCTCAAGCGTCTGGGCGGATACGAAGTCGTCACTGCGATCGAGGGTGGCAAGGCGCTGGAATTGCTCCGCAGCGCCGCGGTTGACTGCATGATCCTCGACCTGGAAATGCCGGGAATGGATGGCTTCGAGGTGCTGCGCCGGCTGGAGCAGCAGGGCAGTGAAGTGCCGGTGATCGTCTATACCGGAACCGGGAACTACGAGCGCTGCGTCGCAGCCCTCAAGCTGGGCGCCTACAGCTTCATCGACAAAGCCGAGCCGATGGAGCGGGTGGTTCATGAGGTCGAGACGGTGCTGGAGCGGAAGAGACTCCGGCAGGAGCTGATGGCCTTGGAGCGCCGGCTCGGCATCGAATCCTCGTTAGTGGGCTCCAGTGCCGCCATTCGTGCGCTCCGAGAGGCGATCGGCCGGGTAGCCCGGATCCCGAGTCCCGTGCTGATCCTGGGCGAAAGCGGAACCGGCAAGGAGCTCGTCGCCCGAGATCTCCACCGCTCCGGCCTCCATCCCGAGGCCCCCTTCGTCGCCGTCAACAGCGCGGCCCTGCCCGAAAATCTGATCGAGAGTGAATTGTTCGGTCACGAGCGCGGTGCGTTCACCGGTGCCGCGGTCACCAGAAAGGGAGCCTTCGAGGCTGCCGGGCGGGGCACCCTCTTCCTCGACGAGATCGGAGAGCTTCCGCTCACGGCGCAGGCAAAGCTCCTCCGCGTACTGGAGAACCGGGAAGTAGTCCGGCTGGGTGCGACTCGCTCCATCCCCGTCGAAGCCAGGATCATTGCCGCCACCAATCGCAACCTGGAGGCCGAGGTCTCGGCAGGGCATTTCCGGCCGGACCTTTACTACCGCCTCAACGTTCATGTCCTCAACGTGCCGCCCCTCCGTGACCGTCTCTCCGACATCCCGGAGCTGGCTAGCGGTTTCATCAGCGTCATGTGCCGACAGTTTGGTTTCAGGCCCAAGAAGCTGTCGGGCGACGCCGTAGAGGTGCTGCTGGGATACGACTGGAGTCGCAACAACGTGCGTGAGCTGCGGAACGCTATCGAGCGCATGATTATCGCAGCCGACGGCGAGGTGCTCCGGCCGGAGCATGTCCCTGCAGATATCCGGGAAGAGAGTCGAATTCCCAGCCAACCCACCGGCGCCAGAACTCTGCAGGCTCTGCGCATCGAGGCCGAGCGACAGATCGTGGTCACCGCGCTGGAACGAAATCAGTGGCATGTGACCCGAACCGCCGAGGAGCTGGGACTCGCCGACCACGCGAGTTTGCTCAAGATCATGCGTCGGCTGAACCTTCGTCGAGAAGGAAAAGCCGGACCCGAATAACGTGTCCT
>DATKJJ010000284.1:0-6294 GCA_035543695.1 Gemmatimonadales bacterium
CCGACGCGCTGGTACGTTCGTCCGCCGCTGCGCTGGACTTTGCGGCACGCCGGCGCCCTTACCGCAATCACCGAGGACTGCCGGCAGCACGCCTTGCGCGCCGGCGCACCCGCCGAACGGATCCGGCTGGTGTTCAACGGCACCGATCTCCGCCGATTCAGCCCTCCCGAAAACGGGACCCGCGGGGATTCACGATTCGGCCCCAACATGGTCTTCGCCTGCCGGCAGCTGTTTCCCCGCAAGGGAATCCGCTTCCTGCTCGAGGCGGCCGCGGAGCTGAAGCCGCGGTTCCCCGATCTCAAGATCGTCCTCGCTGGCGATGGCTTCGAGCGGCCCGAGCTGGTCCAGCTGGCGGCCGACCTCGGGATCGCCCAAGACGTCACCTTCCTGGGCTGGGTCCCCAATGCCGATCTCCCGCCGTACTACCGGGCGGCCGCCGTGTCGGTGATCCCCTCGCTGGAGGAAGGCTTCGGCATTCCCGCTGCCGAGGCCATGGGCTGCGAGGTTGCCGTGGTGGCCAGCGACGCTGGCGGTCTTCCTGAAGTGGTGGAGAACGGCGTAACCGGCCTGGTCGTGCCCCGGGGCAACTCGAAGGCGCTGGCCGAGGCCATCGGCTCACTGCTGGCCGACCCGCAGCGCCGCCGCCGGATGGGACAGGCCGGCCGCGAGCGCGCCCTCCGGCTCTTCGACTGGGATCGCACGGCGGAACAATTCGAGGAGATCTATCGCGACGTCGCCAGCCGGATGCCGCGGTGAGCGAACGGCTGTTCGCGTTCCGGTGGGACGTCGACCACCGGGTGTGTGCCACCGACGGACTTCCCCGGATTCAGGCCGCCTGCCGCGACTTCGGAGTGCCCAACACGTTCTTCGTGAACATGGGCCGCTCCACCAACCTGGTCGAATGGATCGGGCAGGGCACCGCACGCTCCAAGGCCAAGCTGGCCGACCGCGATGCGGTTCATCTGATCAAGAAAACCGGCTGGCCCCGCTTCATCCTCGAGACCGCCCTTTCCCGTCCCGTGGGCCTTTCCTTCGTGCCGCTGCTGCAAGCGATGCAGGCTGAAGGACACGAGCTCGGACTCCATGGCGGAATGGATCACGTGATCTGGAGCCGCCGGTTCCACCAGCTGGCCGACGACGTGCTCCGGGCCGACGTAGGGAAGTCGTACGGGCATTTCGTCCGTCATTTCGGCAAGCCTGCCGGCTTTTCCTCCCCCGGCTTTTACTCGGATGAGCGGGTGATGGCTCTGCTCGATGAGCTCGATTTTCTCTACAACGGCGATGCGATCGGAGGCGCTCCCCGCCGGGCCACGGTGGACGGACAACCGGTGGGTCACTGGACGATTCCGGTCACGCTCTCCGGCCCGCGCACCATCCCCTTCCTGGAGTATCACGGCGCCCGGGGCACTCCCGAGCCGGAGATACTGCGGCAGCTCGAGCAGCACCTCGAAGAGCGCGACTGGGTGGTGCTGTACGGCCATCCCTGCTACGAAGGCGTTCGCGACCGGCTGCTGCGGCAGGTCTTTGCGGTGGTGCTCGAGCGCGGCTACCGCTTCGTCACGATGCACACCATGGCCGAGCAGCTGCGGACGGTCGCGGCCGGACGATGATCCGTGTGCTCAGCGTCTTCGGGACCCGCCCGGAGGCGATCAAGATGGCTCCGGTCGTCCAAGCCCTTCAGCGGGCCAAGCAGTTCGAGAGCCTGATCTGCGTGTCGGCCCAGCATCGGGCCATGCTCGACCAGGTGCTCTCCATCTTCGAGCTCAAAGCCGATTACGACCTCGATCTCATGACCGCGGGTCAATCCCCCGCGGACGTGACCGCGCGAGTCCTCCAGAGTCTTCCACCACTGCTGCGCCAGATTCGCCCTGACGTCCTGCTGGTGCAGGGCGACACCATGACCACCTTTGCCGCCGCCTTTGCCGCCTACCTCGAGCGAATTCCCTCGGGACACGTCGAGGCCGGTCTGCGCACCGGTGATCGATATCAGCCGTTCCCCGAAGAGATGAACCGGGTGATGACCACTCGGCTGGCGTCCATTCACTTTCCTCCGACGGAACAGGCCCGGCAGGCTCTCCTGGCCGAAGGCGTTCCGCCCGGCGACGTGCATCTCACCGGCAACACTGTCATTGACGCGCTGCTGCAGACGGTCCGCCCGAACTACAGCTTCCGCTCACCCCAGCTCGCCGCGCTCGATCCCCGGCGCCGGATGGTGCTGGTCACCACCCACCGCCGGGAGAGCTTCGGGGCGCCGCTCGAGTCAACCTGTGCGGCCATCCGCGAGCTGGCCCAACGATTCCCCGACCTGCAGTGGGTGCTTCCGGTCCATCCCAATCCGCAGGTCAAGGGCACCGTCGAGCGCCTCCTGTGCGATCTGCCGGGGATGTATCTGATTCCGCCGGTAGACTACGAAGAGTTCGTGCACCTGATGAACCGGGCCTACCTGGTGCTGACCGACAGCGGGGGCGTGCAGGAGGAGGCGCCGTCACTGGGCAAGCCGGTGCTGGTACTCCGCGAAGTCACCGAGCGGCCCGAAGGGGTCGACGCCGGAACCGCGGTCATCGTGGGGACAGACCGCCGGCGCATCGTGCAGGTGGCGAGCGAGCTGCTGAGCTCCCAAGCTGCGTACGACCGGATGGCCAACGCGGTGAATCCCTACGGCGACGGCAAGGCGAGCGGCCGGATTGTGCAGGCTCTGTCGGAGCGCTTCGGATGAGACTTCTGGTCACCGGGGGTACCGGCTTCATCGGGTCGCATCTGGCAGCGGAGGGCCGGCGCAGAGGAGCCGAAGTGGTGGCGTTCGGGTTGACCGACCGTCCGGAAGAAAAGGCCAATGCCGATCTGCTCTCGGGGATGGGCGCCGAGGTAATCTCGGGCAGCATCACCGATGCCGACCTGTGCCGAAAAGCGGCACGAGGAGCGACGCACATCTTCCATCTTGCCGTGGCGATGCGGGAGGGCGGCAAAAGCGACGAATTCTTCGAATCCATCAACCAGGACGGCACCCGGCATCTGCTGGAGGTTTCCAGCGCGCAGCGGGTGGAACGATTCGTCTACTGCAGCACCATTGGCATCTACGGGCACCGGGCACCCGGGATTACCAACGAAGAGTCGCCGCTCGCGCCGGGAAACATTTACGAGCGCACCAAGGTCTCGGCTGAGCGGCTGGTCCGCGAGTTCGCCGAGAAGTGCCAGGTTCCATCGGTGGTGCTGCGCCCGGCCGACGTCTACGGTCCTCGAGACCAGCGACTGCTGAAGATGTTCAAAGGCGTTAGCGCGGGGAAATTTCCGCTCTTCGGATCGGGCGAGGGCCGGCGCCACATGGTATACGTGGACGACGTGGTGTCTGCCTTCTTCCAGGCCTGCGACCGCGACGAGGCAGTGGGTCAGGGACTCATCATCGCCGGGCCCCGATCCTGTACCCTCCGGGAGTTGCTGGACGAGGTGGTTCGGGCCACCGGAAGCAAGCGCTACGGGGTTCGGCTGCCGCTGGCCCCGATGCTGGGACTGGCCGCCGTTGTGGAAGACGTATGTGCCGCACTCAAGGTAGACCCGCCCATTTACCGGCGGCGGATGGACTTCTTCCACAGTGATTCGGAGTTCGACACGTCCCGGGCGCGTCGGGTACTCGACTGGCAGCCCCAGGTGGATCTGCGGGAAGGGATCCGGCGGACGCTCGAGGATTACCGGAAAACTGGCCTCTTGTCAGCCTGAGCCAAGCGAAGGAGCCATAACTAGGCTTCGGCTCCCTCGCTTCGCTCGGGATGACCATGAAGAGCTGGCAGTCACCCCGAGCGCAGTGAGGGGACCGAAACTGTTCGGCAGTACGTGCATTTGACTACGGAGACCTGGCCTTGGCTGAATCCTGGCAGTTACAGCTCTATCGCCGTTCGCTGAAGAAGAAGCTGACCGTGGGTGCATTGCTGGACCATCTGCCGGCCACGGCCGGACGGCTGTGCCTGGAAGTGGGCTGCGGCACCGGCCTCACCTCCCACTTTCTGCGCCAGCGGGGCGGGACCTGGGTCAGCACCGATTTCGAGCGCGACCACGTCCGCTCGGCAAAGCAGCTGGTGGGAGACCGCGTGCTGCAGACCAGCGACGCCGAGCTGCCCTTCCGGAGCGCGTCCTTCGACGTGGTTGCCGCGATCAACTTCCTGGAGCACATCGAGGACGACACTCGCTTCTTCCGCGAGATGGTGCGGGTGCTCAAGCCAGGTGGAGATTTTCTGTTCATGGCGCCCAAGGGCGAAACCGGCCGGCCAGGATACGCCCTGAAGCGGGTCCTGGGCTTCACCGCCGATCAGGAGGGCTTTGGACACGCGCGTGACGGATACCCTCCGTCGGCCGCCCGGGCGCTGTTCGAGCGAAATGGTCTGGAGCTGAGCGGGACCGACGACTACTGCCGGTTGTTCACGGAGTCGATCGAGGACCTGCTCAACTACGCCTATCACCGGAAATCCATGCAGGGGAAGCAAACCCAGCAGCAGGACTTTCATGGCGACACCGCGCCCATGTCGGCGGAAGCACTGAATAAGGTCGGCACCGCATACAAGCTCTATTCCGCGGTCTATCCCGCCTTGCGGGCGTGGACCATGCTGGACCACCTCATCCCGTTCTCGCCCGGCTACATGCTGGTAGCCTGGGGCCGAAAGAAGGCGGCGTAGATGTGCGGCATTGCCGGCAAGGCCGGGACAGCTCCGGTTGCTGAATCCGACGTTCTCCGGATGTGCAACGCCATTGCCCATCGCGGTCCCGACGACTGGGGCACCTTTGTCGAAGGCGGTGTCGGCCTCGGTATGCGGCGGCTCAGCATCGTGGACCTCGCCGGCGGGCATCAGCCGATGTCGAACGAAGACGGCACCGTCGTGGTGGTGTTCAACGGCGAGCTGTATAACTTCCCCAGCCTGCACGACGAGGTGGTTTCCAAGGGCCACCGCTTCAAGACCCGCTGCGATACCGAAGCGCTGGTGCATCTCTACGAGGAGTACGGCGAGGGAATGGTCGCCCGGCTCCGCGGGATGTTCGCCTTTGCGATCTGGGACCGAACCCGGCGCCGCCTGCTGATAGCGCGCGACCATTTTGGCCAGAAGCCGCTGTTTTACACCGAGCGCGGAGGGCAGCTCACCTTTGCGTCGGAGATAAAGGCGCTCCTGGCCGACGACCCCTCTCTGGCTGAGCTGTCCCCGTTCGCGCTCGACCAGTACCTCACCATGCGGTTCGTGCATCCGCCGGAGACCTTCTTCAGCCGAATCCGAGCGCTGCCGCCGGCCCACTACATGGTATGGGAGAACGGGCAGACCCGGATCGAGCCCTACTGGAGCCTCAACTACGGCCCCAAGTGGACCTACTCCGAGGACGACACGCTGGACCGGATCGACGAGCTGCTGGCCGAGACGGTCAAGCTCCATCTCCTGAGCGACGTGCCGGTGGGGGCCTTCCTGAGCGGCGGGCTCGATTCCACCCTCATCGCCTCGTACGCGGCCAGAACCCTGGGGTCGGAGCTCCGCACCTTCTCCATGGGTATTCCGTACCGTGATCTCAACGAGCTGCCGGCCGCGGCGGCGGTGGCCGCCAAATACGGAACTCAGCACTTCGCCGAAGAGGTAACGCCCAGCGTGGTGGAGGACCTGCCCCGTCTGGTCTCTGCGCTGGACGAGCCGGCCGACCCGCTCTCGATCTGCCTGCTGCACCTCGCCCGGATGACCGCCCGCCACGTGAAGGTGGTGCTCGGCGGCGACGGCGGAGACGAGCTCTTCGGTGGCTATGACCGCTACGCGGCCGATCGCTGGCTGGACACCTACCGCGCGGTTCCGGAGGTGGTGCGCAACGCGGTTTCCACGCAGGTCCTCAAGCGTCTGCCGGATCAGTTCACCTTCAAGAGCTTTACCCACAAGCTCCGCTGGGTGGACCTGATGGCGCGGAAAACTGGGGGAGAACGTTACTCCGAAAGTCTCCAGTTCTTCTGGTTCAACGAGGCGCACCGGGCCGAGCTCTACGCGCCCGGCTTCCGGGACCAGCTGCGGGACAGCCGGCCGGACTCGTGCCTGCTGGAGCTGTATGCTGCACCCAACGCCGACGCCCCGATCGACCGGATGATGTACGTGGATGCCATGTCGCGGCTCCCGGGACAGTCGCTCACCATTCTGGACCGGGCGACGATGGCCTACAGCCTGGAGTCGCGCTCACCCTTCCTCGATCCCCGCTTCGCCGAGTTCATGGCGCGGGTTCCCACCGGTCTCAAGATCAAGGGAAGGCAGCTCCGTTATCTCGAGCGGCGTCTGGGCGAGCGCTACC
>DATKJJ010000285.1:0-3245 GCA_035543695.1 Gemmatimonadales bacterium
CGGTCCACTCGCCCGCGCTGGCGGGTTCCGGTCCCCAGGGAAGCTCGCCCGGCAGTGGTCCCAGCTCGAGAAACTCGTCTCGGCGAAGGCCGGCACACACCAGCGTGGCCGCGACCGTTCGCCGGGTGAATCCGCTCATCAGCTCGGCCAGGGAGTAGCTCCGGGGATGCTCCACCAGTCCGCCGATCTCGAGCCGCCAGGAATCCGCATCGATCGGAGGAACCGCCGCATGGCTTCGGGTGAAGAACCGATCCACCGGCGTGATAAAATCCTGGGGAGGAATGGGCCAGGAGCCGGTGTTCAGGCCCTCGGGATCGCGAATCACACGGCGGGGTATGCTCATCGCGTGAGGATCACCCGGGACCCGCGTGAAATCAACTGGGGCGATGCAGGCCGGTCAGGATTCGAGCCGGGGCCCTTCAGAGTCTCCCAGCTTCTTCCTCTGGGGATGTTTCCGGTCTGTAGTTCGGGTGCGAGACCCGCGAGGGCGCCGCTCGCTCGCGCCGCCGCGAAACTCGAAGTGGGTTGGATCAAAGGTCCGGGTGAAGCGGCCTGCCTTTCGCCCGCTCCGGTGCCGTTCAACCAGCTTGCGGGCCAGCTCAGCCACCGGTATCCAGACCTCCGGGGGGATGCCGGGGTACTCAGCCGCAAATTCTTCTTTGAGTCTTGCCTCGCGAACGTCCACCGCGAGCTCTCCTCTTCCGGGAATAAACCAATGCAGCCGAGCAGAGTCTCGGGATGCCGCCGGCAAACTTGAGGAAGCGGAGAGTCAGGGACGGAGGGAAAGCACTTCCCGCACCCGGGCGGCAAGGGCCATCGGGGTGAACGGCTTGGGCAAGACCGGCCCCGGAAGATCCGACCCGCCGTGGAGATAGACCCCCGATATCAGCACCACGGGCATGTGCGGCTGCCGCCGGGCGAGCTCCAGCGCGAGCTCGCGGCCGTCCATCCGGGGCATGCTGACGTCGGCGATCACCAGGTCGATGGGCGAGTTCTGCTCCAGGACCGCGAGCGCCTCCACGCCATCGGCTGCCGAGTAGACCCGGTAATGCTCGAATTCCATGGTGCGGATGAGGAGAGCGCGCATCACTTCTTCGTCGTCTACCACCAGCACGGTGGGAACGTACCGCGGAACCGTCAGGGGGACGGACATGGGGCAGAATCTACGTGCCGGCGGCGAGTCGGTAAGGGGAGGCAGATGACGGCGGGGGTGTTGCCTTCCACGCTACCGGGGTGCCTATTCGGGTGGAACAACTCCCAGCTTCGTGTCTCCGTAATCCCGAGAAATGGCCCATGCCTGTCCTCCGCTGCTGCCTGCTCACTGCTTCGACCTGCGTCCTGGTTGCTACAGCATACGGCCAGGGCGGTTCTCCACTCCTCCTGAGAGAGCCCGCCCTCAGCGCCTCCGAAATCTGTTTCAGCTTTGCCGGCGATCTCTGGACCGTGCCTCGCACCGGGGGCACCGCACACCGGCTGACCGCGTCGCCCGGAACCGAGTCAGGCTGCCGCTATTCCCCCGATGGTCGCTGGATTGCCTATACCAACGCCAGCAACAACAACGCTGATGTGTATGTGATCGCGGCGGGCGGCGGTACGCCCAGGCGTCTCACGTACCGTCCCTCGGCCGACCGGGTCCGCGGCTGGACCGCAGACGGTCAGGTGCTGTTCATGTCGGACCGCGACGGCATCGCGCTGGCTCAGGCTCTGGGTGCCCCTCGCCTATTCGTCCAGGCGACCGACGGGGTGCAACCCGCCCCCGTGGACCTGCCCAGCGTGTGGGACGGCGCCTTTAGTGGAGACGGCAAGCGGCTAGCATACCTGCCATTTCCTCCGGCCAACCGGGCCTGGAAGCGGTATCGCGGCGGGCGGACCACACCGATCTGGATCGCGTCACTGGGCGATGGCACGGTGGAGAAGGTTCCCCGCCAGGGGTCGACCGACCAGTACCCCATGTGGGTGGGCGACACGGTTTTCTTCGTGAGCGACCGGGAGGGACCGGCCACCCTCTACAGCTACGACACGCACACTAAACGGGTCGCACGGCGGATCGAGAACAAGAATCTCGACATCAAGTACGCCTCCGCGGGGCCGGGCGGGATTGTGTACGAGCAGTTCGGCGGGCTCAACCTGTACGACCTGAAGACCGGACGATCGTCGCCGGTGGCAGTGACGCTGGTCGGGGAGCTCACCGCCGCGCTGCCCCATTGGGTGCCGGTGGGAGACAAGCTCGAGCATCCAGCGCTCTCGCCCACCGGCGTGCGGGCGGCGTTCGAGGCCCGAGGTGAGATCCTGACGGTGCCGGCCAAGAAAGGCGATGCCCGCGACATCAGCCACACTCCGGGTGCCACCGAGCGCTATCCCAGCTGGTCACCCGACGGCCAGACGGTGGCCTACTTCTCCGATGCCGGTGGCGCGTATCATCTCGAGCTTCGAGGCCAGACCGGGACGGGGCAGCCGCGCAGTATCAAGCTGGGCGACGACGACACGTACTACTTCCGACCGGTCTGGTCGCCCGACGGGAAGCGAATCGTCTACAACACCTCGCGGGGCGAGCTGTGGTACGCCGATGTTGCCAGCGGAAAGACCACCAAGGTGGACACCGATCCGCTGGGACCGGGTTGGGACAATTCCTTTTCCAGCTCCTGGTCGCCCGATTCGCGCTGGCTGGCCTACGCCCGTTCGATCAAGAACCGGCTCGGTGCCGTCTTCGTGTACGAGCTGGAGCGTGGCAAGGCCACCCAGGTCACCGACGGGCTGAGCGACGTGCGCACACCCGGATTCGACGCCAGCGGCAAATACCTCTACTTCGTGGCCAGCACCGATGCGGGGCCGGCCAGCGATTTCAGCATGACCACCTATGATCACCCGATTACCCGCGGGCTCTACGCCATCGTGCTGCGCAACGACCAGGCGTCACCTCTGGCGCCCGAAAGCGACGAGGAAAGGGCCAAGGGCGACAGCGCGGCCAAGAGCAACGCCAAGGCAGCGGCGGGCGACGTGAAGGGTGCCAAGGCGGTGAAGCCGGGGAAGGACAGTCTGGGCGCGGTGGCGGCACCTGAGCCGGTCCGGATCGATTTCGCGGGCATCGACCAGCGCACCATCGCCCTGCCGGCCGATCCGAAGAACTACGTTGCCCTGATCCCCGGCAAGCAGGGAGTCGTAGTGTTGGCCGAGCAGCCCCTGATTCCGGTGGACATACAGCCGGACACATTGACCTTCGTGCTGCACAAGTTCGATCTGGGCGA
>DATKJJ010000286.1:0-4407 GCA_035543695.1 Gemmatimonadales bacterium
GCTGGAGAGGGCCACGCTCTCCAACGGACTCAAAATCGTTCTCGCCCGCCGACCGTCCATTCCTCAGGTCCGCTTCGACCTGGTGCTCGACGCCGGCTTTGCCGCGGATAAGTCTGCCATTCCGGGTACCGCCAGCATGACGCTGGCCATGATGGATGAAGGCACTACCCGGCGGAACGCCATTCAGATCAGCGATGAGGTGGCCCAGCTGGGCGCCAAGCTGAGCACCGGTTCCCGGCTGGATGTCTCCAGCGTTTCTCTCGAAGCGCTGAAGGAGAATCTGGACCCGTCACTGGCTGTCTATGCCGACGTGGTCCTGCATCCATCGTTCCCGCGGCACGACTTCGAGAGGCTGAAGAAACAGAGACTGGCTCACATCCAGCAAGAAAAGGCAGACCCGGTAGGATTGGCGCTCCGGGTTTTTCCCGGGCTCCTGTATGGGCCGGGGCACGCCTACGCGAATCCCTGGACTGGGTCGGGCACCGAAGAATCCACCGGCCGGCTCAAGCGGGAGGATTTGATCCGGTTCCACGACACCTGGTTCAAGCCGAATCATGCGACGATGGTCGTGGTGGGCGCCACTACAATGGCGGAGATCCGGCCCCGGCTCGAGCGGCTCTTCGCCGGCTGGAAGCCGGGCGATGTGCCGGCCAAGTCTATCGCGACCGTGGAACAGCAGCCTCGGCCGCTGGTCTATCTGATGGACCGGCCCGGCTCGCTTCAATCGGTGATCATCGCCGGCAACCTCGCGCCGCCCAAGGCGAACCCAAATGAGGTTGCGATCCAGACCATGAATGGCGTACTGGGCAGCGACTTCAGCTCGCGGGTGAACATGAATCTGCGGGAAGACAAGCACTGGGCCTACGGCGCTTATACCTTCTTTCGGGATGCTCGCGGTCAGCGGCCTTTCATTGCGTATGCCCCGGTCCAGACCGACAAGACCAAGGAGGCGGTCGTCGAGCTCGACAAGGAGCTTCGAGGCATCGTGAAAGATCGACCGATCGAGCCGGCCGAGCTCTCGCGAGCCCAGGCCTCACTCACGCTGACGCTCCCGGGCTCGTGGGAAACCATGGGAGCGTTGTCGGGCGCGATCACCGACATCCTGAGCTACGGGCTGGACGACCGCTACTATGATACCTTTGCCCAGAAGGTGCGGTCCCAGACCATCCAGAGCCTGACGCAAGTGGCGGCCGAGGTGGTCCACCCTGACCAGCTGATCTGGGTCATCGTGGGCGACCGGTCGAAAATCGAGCCGGGAATTCGGGAGCTGAAGCTGGGTGAGATACGGCTGATCGACAGCAACGGAAAGCCACTGACCTGATAGCTGACCCAAACTCTGATGGAGTAGACAATGCCAACCAGTAGTGCAAGCGCAGTGTGGGAAGGTGTGTTGCGCAGCGGGCGAGGTCACTTCAAGGCGGGCTCCGGCGCCTTCGAAGGTGATTATTCGTTTGCCACCAGATTCGAGAATGCCCGGGGCACCAACCCCGAAGAGCTCATTGCCGCGGCACACGCGGCCTGCCTCAGCATGGCGCTGTCGGCCGGACTGGAGAAAGGCGGCACCCCCGCTACCCGGATCAGTACCAAAGCGTCGTGCACCGTAGACAAAGCGGGAGAGGGGTTCAAAATCACGCGGATGCGCCTGGAGGTCCGGGGCAAGGTAGCGGGCCTGGATCAAGCCGGGTTCGCCAAAGCAGCGGAAGCCGCCAAGAACGGCTGTCCCGTTTCTACCGCACTACAGGGCAACGTGCAGATGGAACTGGACGCCAAGCTGGAATAGGTGGTGGCGCTAGTATTCTGTATATTGTATACAAAATACTTTATCCGGGAGATGCGTCGTGATCGGTCGTAAACCTCTCAGAGATCAAGCGTACGAGGAGATCCTCGAGCGCGTTCACCGAGGCGACTTGGCCCCCGGATCCCGGGTGAGGGACACGTCGCTCGCCGGTCAGCTGGGGATAAGCCGTACCCCGATTCGCGAAGCATTGCTCCGGCTGTCCCGAGAAGGAGTCCTGGCGGCCGACATCGGCCGAGGCTTCAGCGTCTCCCGCCTGGATGCGACGGAGATGCGGGAGAGCGGCGCCATCCTCAGCGCTCTCGAGGTGCTGGCGCTACAAACGTCCACCGATTTCACCTCGGAACGGCTGGGCCGGCTGAGCGAGATAGACCGGGGGCTCACCTCGATTCGAAGCGATGTGGACCGGACGGTAGGTCTGGAGGAGGAGTGGCACCGAACCCTGCTGCTCGGGTGCCCCAACCACCGGCTTCGCGACATGATCGACAATCTCTGGCAGGTGCCGCGACGGTACATCCGGGTTTACCTCCGAGAGGCCGGCAGGGTGAACTTGTCGACTCAACATCATGCCCGCATCATCGAAGCACTCAGGCGAAACGATCGTACCGCCGCCGCCGACCGACTGGCGCACCACTGGGAGAGGGGAATCGAGGAGTTGGGCTCATGGCTGGAACGATAGCGACCGATCTGGCTCCCGACATAACGCGCTGGCGCCAGGACACTCCGGGGTGTTCTCGAGTGGCCCACCTGAACAACGCTGGGGCGGCGCTGGCGCCCCGTGCTGTCCGCAAGGCGATCGACGAGCATCTCGACCTGGAAAGTGAGATGGGCGGCTACGAAGCGGCCGAGATGCGCGCGGGAGAGGTACGGGAGGTATATGCTGCCGTAGGCAGGCTATTCGGAGCGAAAGGCGAGAACGTGGCGCTGATGCAGAACTCCACCGTTGCCTTTGCTCAGGCAATCAGCGCCTTCGACCTCGGGCCGGAGGACAGCATTCTCACCAGCCAGGATGACTACGCCTCCAACCAGATCATGTACCTGTCTCTGGCGCAAAGAAGGGGAGTTCGCATCGTTCGAGCGCCCGATGCTGCCGAAGGGGGGATCGATCCTGAAGAGGTGCGCCGTCTGGTGGCCCGTCAGCGGCCAACCCTGGTTGCCCTAACCTGGATCCCGACCAACTCGGGTCTGGTTCAGCCGGCGGAGCCCATAGGTGAGATCTGCCGGGCCTTCGAGATTCCGTACCTGTTGGATGCCTGCCAGGCTGTGGGTCAAATGCCGATCGATGTCACCCGTCTGGGCTGCGACTTCCTCTCGGCCACGGCTCGCAAATTTGTCCGGGGACCGCGGGGCCTGGGCTTCCTTTATATATCCGATCGGATGCTTGGTCGGGGCGCCCATCCACTCCTGATCGATATGCACGGAGCTACCTGGACCGAGCGCGACACGTTCGAGCTCACCCCAGACGCCCGGCGCTTCGAGACCTGGGAATTTGCCTACGCCCTCATGTTCGGCCTCGGCGCCGCCGCCCAATACGCACTGGATGTGGGCCTGGAAACGGCTCGCGACCGAAGCCGGGATCTCGCGGCCTATGTTCGAGAGCGTCTCGCCCGTCTCACCGGTGTTCGGGTGCTCGATCGAGGAAAGGAGCTCTGTGCTATTGCCACGGCGGAGATCGAAGGATGGCACTCGAGGGACGTAAAACTGGCACTTCGGCGGCGGCGCATAAACACCAGCTCGCCCGAGCGGGAGGATGCGGTAATCGACATGGACTCGAAGCAGGTGACGTCGGCGCTGCGGATCTCGCCGCACTACTACAACACCAGGGAAGAGATCGACTCGGCGGTTGAGGCCCTGAGTGAGGTTTTGGCGGAGGGCCCCTCGGTTTTAGCCTGAGGCCTTCTCCGGGCTGTCCGCCCTGGCAGTGTCCTTCAGAATCGGCTCCAGAACCCGCCACATCGTTTCCGCCATCCGGCGCTGACCCTCGGCTGTGGGATGGACCCCGTCGGCCTGATTCAGCGCGCTGATTCCACCCACTCCTTCGAGCAGAAAGGGAACCAACGTGGCGCCATGGGCTCGGGCCAGCTGGGGGTAGATGGACTCGAACTGCTGACTGTAGGCGCGGCCATAGTTGGGAGGAATCTTCATTCCCACCAGCACCAGCTTTGCGCCCGGCTGCAGCTGGTGAGCCCTTGTCAGAATGGCGTCGATGTTGGACCGCAGCGAATCAGCCGGTAATCCCCTCAGGCCATCGTTTGCCCCGGTTTCGACTACCAGCACCGACACGGGTTGCTGCAGGAGCCAGTCCACTCTTCTTACCGCACCCGCCGAGGTCTCACCGCTCACCCCGGCATTGATCACCCGGTACGAGAGTCCCGCCGCATCGATCTTCTGCTGAATCAAAGCGGGGTATGCCTTGGCTGGGTCGATGCCGAAACCTGCGGTGAGGCTGGTTCCCAAAAAGAGAAGGGCCGGGCGCTCGGAGCTCTTGTCTGGCGGGTTCGTGGCTGGTTCGTCCCTGGGCTGCGGCTCGCAACTCGCGACGGCCGCGAGCACGCCGGAGAGCAGGAAGTGTCTGAGTATCATTCGTGAATGTCTGATGCCATTCTGCGCTG
>DATKJJ010000287.1:0-3276 GCA_035543695.1 Gemmatimonadales bacterium
CGCAATATCGGGTTTGGTGAGGAAGAGCCCGACTTCGAGGACGTCTCGTGGGCGGCTCAGGTCGCCAACGCCCGCGAGTTCATCGAGCGCTTGCCCATGGGCTACGACACCCGAATCGGGGAATCGGGCATCGGGCTCTCCGGCGGCCAGCGCCAGCGGGTCGCGATCGCGAGGGCCATCTTCCACCGACCGCCGGTGCTCATCTTCGATGAGGCGACCAGCGCGCTTGACGCCGAATCGGAGCGGGCGGTGAAGGAGAACATCGACCAACTGCTCGAGGGCCGCACCTCGTTCGTGATCGCCCATCGGCTCAGCACGGTACGCGACGCCGACGTGATCATGGTGCTGGAGAAAGGCCGGCTGGTCGAGAGCGGCACCCACGACGATTTGATGAATCGCCAGGGCCTGTACTACTTCCTGGTGAGCCAGCAATTGGGACTGTGAACAATTCAAGAATGGCGGAGTGGAGGAATGGCGGAATGAACGTCCAACGAATCGGCGACGCGATTCCAAGAGACAATTCCGCCATTCCGCCATTCACTCATTCGGCCATTTAGAACATGCCCGACGATTCCGCCCAGCCCTTCCTGGACACCACACCGCCCCACTGGGTGGCGCGGGGGTTGGCGTACGTCATCATCGCCGCCTTTGCGCTCGCGCTCGTGGGCGCGGTGTTGGTGAAGGTTCCGGAGACGGTATCGGGGCCATTCACTCTCATCCCGACCCGCGGCACCGATCCGGTCCGCGCGGTGAAGAGCGGGGTACTGCTCGAGGTGCGCGTCGCCGAAGGGGACAACGTGACCCGCGGCTCGACCCTCTTCCTCCTCCGCTCTGCCAGCATGAGCGATCGGGCGGCGGACCGGCTCACCTTGGAAAGTCAGCTTCGGGCTAACGAGCAGCGGCTCACTATCCTCAAGAGCCAGTATGACACCCGCAAGCGCTCGGATGAGGCAGAGGGGCGGCGGCTGGCGAACCGGATCCAGTTTCTCGAGGGCCTGATCACCTCCAAGAGCAAGCGCTTGGCCCTCACGAAGATGCTGGCAGATAGCTCCTCTTCCGGCGCCAAGCGGGGAGCAATCGGCCAGCTCGAAGCGAGCAGGTTGGAGCTGGAATACAGCACCCTACAGGAAGAGGTTGATGGGGCGCGGAACGATCTCGCCGAGGCGAGATCCGACATTACCAGGCTGGAGGAGGACGGCAAGGCGAGGGACCTGGAATACGAAGAGACCCGGCGAGGCCTTACCGAAACGATCGAGGCCGGCCGGATCCGGGCCGCGTCGCTCCAGCGGGATCTGGTCAATGCCACGGAGGGCGGCTTCTCGGTGATGGCACCTTGCGACGGTGCGGTGCTGCGGTTGCACGTCAATGCGCCCGGCGCGGTGGTGCAGGAAGGGGACATTCTGAGCGAGATGGGCTGCGCCGGAGACCGGTTGCAGGGTGAATTGCTCGTTCCGGAAGCGGGTGTTGCCCAGATTCGGCCGGGTCAGGGGGTCAAGCTCCGCTACGATGCCTTCCCCTATCAGCGCTATGGCGTGCGGTTTGCCACCGTACGATGGCTGGGACCCGCCGGGTCGACCGCCCGGGACAGTGGAGAATTCCGCGCTCTGGTCGATCTGGCGGACGATTCCATCAGGGTGCACGGCCAGTTGCAGGCCTTGCTGCCCGGCATGGGCGGTCGCGCCGACATCGTGGTCGGCAGACGATCCCTGGTCAGCTACGCCTTCGAGCCGATTCGCGCCTTGCGGGAAAACTTCGCGGAGCCACCTGCTCGATGAATGAACCTGGCGTCAACGGTGAGCGCCAACGGGAGTGGCACCACACTCTCGAGGATTTCCAGAGCGACGACGAGCCCATGGCCACCTGCCTCGGGCTCGCCCGGATCGCGGCCCGCACCGAGCTCCCGATCCTGATCCTGGGAGAGACCGGAACCGGGAAGACCCTGCTCGCCCGGGCCGTTCACAACTCCTCCCGCCGCTCCAGTCATCCGTTCATCGCCTTCAACTCGGCGGCGCTCAGCGACACCCTGCTGGACAGCCAGCTGTTCGGCCATGAGAAGGGAGCTTTCACCGGCGCGATTCGGCGAGTGAAGGGGAAGTTCGAGCTGGCGGATCACGGCACCCTGTTCCTCGACGAGATCGCGGACATGAGCCCGGCAGCACAGGCCAAGATCCTGCGCGCCGTGGAGTATGGCGAGTTCGAACGCCTCGGCAGCGAGCAGCTGCTCCAGGCCGATGTGCGGCTCATCTCGGCGACCCATCTGCCGCTGGCTCGTTATCTGGAGACCGATCACTTTCGGAAAGATCTGTTCTACCGGATCAGCGGAATTACCCTCAGGCTCCCTTCCCTGCGTCAGCGGCCCAACGATCTCCGTACCATCATGGCCGCCGCTATCGTCACCGCGAGTGCCGCGCTCAACAAAGCCATCGTCGGGCTGAGCCGGCCTGCGGCCGACCGGCTGTTGAGCTATGACTGGCCGGGGAACCTGCGGGAGCTGCAGCGGGTGATCCACACCGCCGTCGCGATCACCGAGGGTGAAGTGATCCCACCGGAGGCGATCCTCCTGGGAACCTCGGTGGAAGCGGTCCACGCCGAAGACAGCAACGGCACGGGAGACCACCCGGCGCCGAGTTCCGCACTCATTGCCGCCCCTACTTCTGACCTCTCCCTCCGGGCTGCCGAGTTGCGACACATCCACGCGGTCCTGGATTCCTATCACGGCAACAAGCGCCGGGCGGCCCGGGCCCTCGGCCTCTCCCGCTCCACGCTGGACCGCAAGCTCCACGGAGAGTGACCAGCCAGTCTCGTCCTGAGACTACGGTTTCATGCTGGGACCAGCGTTGGTTTCAGATTGGGGCCGTCAGCTCCCACTGCTTTTCCCCCCAGAGCCGGAACTCGTGCCGCAGACCCAACTTGCAGTTTGGCTCTGTTGCGGCACGCCGCCTGCCTAAGAAGTGGTCCGTCAGGCCGGAGCCGCCGGCCGCAATCCAGTCTCCGCTTCAACACCGCAAGCCCACTCAGGAGGATGTATGGCTGCCAAGACGACCACCAAGGTGAAGGATCTGCCCCGTAAGGCAATCGACTCGAAGAAGGCGGCCAATGTGAAGGGTGGAATGCTGGCGAAGCCTCGCAAGCCGTCGAACTGAATCACCTTGTAGCGAAGTGACCCGACGTTATTTCCCCCTCGAGGAGGAAGTATGACGAGCAAAGACAAAGAAGTCCGCGATCTGCCCGAGCGTAAGATCCCCGACAACAAGGCGGATCAGGTCAAGGGCGGCG
>DATKJJ010000288.1:0-3372 GCA_035543695.1 Gemmatimonadales bacterium
CCGGGGTCGAGCCGAGCTACGGCAGGACCGAGCAGCGCCCGGCCCAGGCTCGCCGCCAGGACATCCGCTCCCACGCCGCTTTGGATCAGGGCCTCGAACCGGGCAATTCGGGCCTCCAGTGAATCGGCCGGCGCCAGGGTGAGAACCAAAAAATTCTTTTCTGTTGCGCGGCGCAGCAGAAACAGTGTCGTGGGTGCTCCCAGCGAGCCGGTGACGTACTCGAGAATGGCGGTGCTGTCGTCGGGGATGGAGGAAGCAGCCTGACCTGCGGTCATCGGGGTCGCGGACTGCTCAGACGGGAGCGGACTGGGATGCGAGGTATCGCTTTGATTCAGAGCGGCGGCCTGAGCCAGCTGGTCGGCCAGCTCACGCGCCCGCCGCCGCTCGGCGAGCTCGAACGCGGCAGCGCCCCGCCCCCGGGTGGCAAGGTCGTTGATCACGCGCACCACCTCAGCATCCCGATCGTTCATTTCCGTGGGCGACGCCTGAAAGGCAAGAACCCGAAGCTCATCGTCGCTCAGGCTGGCCCGCCAGCGTTCCAGCTCGTCCCAAGCCTGCATTGCCTCGCGTTCGGCGCGCTGAATGTCCCCCCGGCGGGCGTAGATGTCGGCGAGTCGGACCCGGGCGTCATGGCGAAAGACATGTTGGCTCGAGTCCAGGGTGGCCAGATATCGGGTGAGCGAGCGTTCCGCCGCCGGCAGGTCACCGCGAAACAGAGCCAGGCGGGCATCGTCGTAGCTCAGCTCGCTAGCCCAGAGCGGGCGCTTCAACCGGCGAGCCAGCGCGTGGGCAGCGTCGAGCGCCTTCTGCGCGGCGGCCCAGTCTCCTTCGTGCATGGCGATAACCGCGAGATTGCGGTGGGCCGAGAACTCGATCTGGGCTTCTCCGGTGCGTTGGTACCAGGTGAGGACTTCCAGCGTCTGCTTCCGCGCTCCTGCCAGATCTCCCGTTGCCAGCGCGGTCACGGCCAGGTAGTCCCGCGCCTTCATCTCGCCCACCGGATCGCCCAGGCTGCGAAACAGGGCGATCGAGCGAGCCAGCGCATCGGATGCCGCGGAGTAGTCGTTGAGGGAGGTCGCGATCGCACCGGCCGCGGTGTAGGCGGCTGCTACCGCGAACTGATTGTGGGCCGCTTGGGCCTCGACCAGGGCCTGCCGCACCAGCTCATTCGCCTTGCCCAGGTCGCCCTGACCCAGCAGAGCATTGACGTGCCAGAGTAGGGTGGTTGAGAGCTGCGTCCGGTCATGGCCCCGGCGATACCATCGCTCGGCTTGGAGTAGAACCGCTATGGAAGAATCCCGTTTTCCCTCGAACTGGAGCAGCTGAGCCAGCGACTTGAGCGCCTGGCCTATCAACCGGCAGTATCCGGACTGCTGCGCCAGTTGAAGAGCCTGTCTCGCGTCAGCCCTGGCTTCGGGACGGCCCACTATCCCTCGCAAAGCCGCGCGCTGCCGAAGGCGCTCGGCATGCACATCGTAGCGGATTTCGGGGACCAGACGCTCCACCGTGTCGAGAGTAGCCAGCCCGGATTCAATCCCTTCGCCGAATGCCCGCTGCAGCGATACCCCGAGCAGGGCCTCACCCTCGGCCGCGGGATCGCCCACCCGGCGGGCCGCGGCCCGAGCGCGCGCGAGCGCTGCCTTGGCCTTCTCGTCCAGTCCCTGAGCGCCCAGGCCCTGAGCCAAACCCAGGAGGGAGTAGGCATCCAGCGGGTCAGCGGTCACTGAGTCCCGACCCAGCACCCGCTGGTATAGCCGCTCGGCATCGGGATAGGCGTACCGTAGCCGGCTCAGGGTGGCGAGGCCGAACAGCGCGGCACGGTCCGTCGAGTCCCGCCCGAGTCTGGCGCTCCAGCGACTTTCCAGATCGGTAGCGCTGTCTCCCTCGATGGCCCGGGTGACGGCTGCCACGATTGCGGCAGGAGGCTCGAGACTATCGGCTGGGAGGCTTAGTAGCGAACAGATGAGCGGGAAGAGCAATGCGGGCGTGACCACCGATACGGGTTCAGCCGCCACTATACCGAGCGACAGCAACGGCGGCAAGTCGAAGGGACCGGCCCTGAGGCCGGCCCCTTCGCTTGGGCTTACTCTTCGTGTTCAGGACCCTCCACGCTGTCACCCTTGGTCTCGATCGAGGCAGTCGACGAATCCGACGCTACCGGCGTGGAATCGAGGACCTCCTGGGTGATCTCCTCAGTGGTCCCTTTCCAGCCTTCGATCTCCCGCTCGAACTGCTGCGCCAACTGGTTCAGATCCACCGACACTGAGTCGGTCTCCTGCGCCAAGCCGGTGACCCTTGCCAGCGCTACTGCCGCCTTCTGGTAAGTGCTGTCGACCTGAACCGCAGACTCGTAGGCCTGCGCCGCGGCCTCCGGATACCCCGACCGCTCCAGGGCCACGCCCAGGTTGTTCTGAAAGACGGGCGCGTTGCCTCTGAGCTGCACCGCGCGAGCCAGAGCGGGAAGCGCGGCGTTGGGCTGGTTCTGGTCAATGTAGATCAACCCGAGATTGTTCATCGCCCAAACATCCCGATCGTCAATGGCCAGGGCACGGTGATACGCCTCGATGGCTTCATCTACCTGACCCAGGATGTATCGAGTCCTTCCCAGGAGACGGAGTCCCTCACTCGATGCCGGCTCCTGGCTCAGCGCTTTCTCGATCCGCTCGAGCGCCTGCTGTGGCCGTCCCATTTCCAGCAACACTCGTCCGGAGTTGTACAGGCTCTTCCGGTGATTCGGATCGAGCTCGATCGACCGGTCGAACGCGGTCAGGGCACGGTCAGGCTCTCCGTTCTTCCAGGCGGAGACCCCCAGCATGTAGTAACCCCAGGCGTTCTCCGGATTGCTCTCGGTGTACGCCGAGAACAGCTGTGTGGCCTCAGCGTACTTCCCGCCATTGAAGGTGGACTCTGCCCGGGCGTAGGTGACCGGGGCCGGCTTCGTCCCCACGTCCCCGATGCTGTCCTTTCCAGTGGTTGCTCCGGAGACGACTGGCGGGTTCGCGCCCGCGGTGGTGGACGTGGTTTGCTGGCGATCGGACCGCCCGCAGGCGGCAACCATGGCAGTAAGGGCGAACACTGGAACGGCAAAGTAGCGTGACATGGGTCTCTCCTTGATGGGGCGCGAGGCGCGTGAGTGACGGCCAACTGCGCGGAGACAAAGGCAAACAGGCAGCCACATCGAGGAGGATCCGGTGACGCGCGAGGTTCTCCTGCAAGGACAAGGAGTTAGTGAAACGGAGCAACGACGGAGCCGGCAGAGTGTGTCCGGCGGAACACCACCGGAGAGGGAAGGCTGTGTCCGGCAGGACACGTTATTCGGGTCCGGCTTTTCCTTCTCGACGAAGGTTCAGCCGACGCATGATCTTGAGCAAA
>DATKJJ010000289.1:0-3399 GCA_035543695.1 Gemmatimonadales bacterium
TGTGCTCATCGTGCTGCTCCGGACGCTCCGGGCGGGGATTCCAATCGCGACGCTCTGGATCGGTAAGCTCATCATCGATGAAGTCGTTCGAGTGCTGGGCGAGCCGGGAGTCGCCGCCTCAGGCAGTCAGGCCTACCGGCACCTGCTCCTGCTCGTGGCTGTCGAGTTCGGGATTGCCACCGTAGGCGAAATCCTTGCCCGTACCTCGTCCCTCCTGGAGAGTCTGCTGGGCGACCTGTTCGCTAATCGTACCAGCGTTCAACTGATGCAGCACGCGGCCTCGCTCGATCTCCAGCAACTGGAGGACGCCGAGGTCTACGACAAGCTGGAGCGGGCTCGTCGGCAGACGGTGGGGCGGATCGGCCTCTTCACCGGCATACTGGCCAGCCTCCAGGATCTGATCACGCTCGTCTCGCTGGCCATTGCGATCACGGTCTACGTCCCCTGGCTGCTGTTGCTCCTCGCCCTGGCAGTTCTGCCTTCGTTCCTCGGCGAGACTCGTTACGCCGCGCTCGGCTACTCGCTGCTCTTCTCCTGGACTCAGGAACGGCGGCAGCTCGACTATCTGCGTTACATAGGCGCGAGCGATGTCTCCGCCAAGGAAGTGAAGCTCTTTGGCCTCTCCGACTATCTGGTAGGGCAGTACGCCCAGCTCTCGGACGAGTTCTACGAGGCCAACCGCCAGCTGGCGATTCGCCGCGCGGTGGTCTCCTCACTTCTCGCCCTGGTCGGCTCGGTCGGATACTACGGGGCGTATGTCGCGATCATCTATCTCACCGTAACCCGGCATCAGTCGCCCGCCGGGCTCTTTACTCTTGGGGTGCTGACCTTCCTCGCCGCTTCCTTCCGGCAGAGCCGGGACCTGATCCAGCGGTTTCTGCTGTCGCTGGCCCAGCTCTTCGAGCAGGCGCTCTATTTGGAGGATCTGTTCTCGTTCTTCGATCTTGAGCCCCGGATCCGCCTTACGCCGGGCGCGGTCGTAGTGCCATCTCCCATTCGGCTGGGGTTCCGGTTCGATAATGTCGGCTTCCGCTACCCGGGCTCGGAGAGGTGGGCCGTACGCGGCCTCAACTTCGTGCTCAAGCCCGGCGAGCGGCTGGCCCTGGTGGGAGAGAATGGTGCGGGCAAGACCACCCTCGCCAAACTCCTCGCTCGCCTCTACGACCCCAGCGAAGGACGCATCCTGCTCGACGGTCGAGATCTGCGGGAATACGACATCGAGAGCCTGAGACGCAATGTCGGCGTGATTTTTCAGGACTTCGTCCGCTACGACTTTCCCATCCGGGAGAACATCGCCGTCGGCGACATAGGCCGGCTGGACGACCAACCGGCGCTCGAGGTGGCGGCAAGCAGAAGTCTGGCCGACAGCGTGATCGCCCGTTTCAAGGACGGATATGAGCAGTTACTGGGGAAGCGGTTTGAAGGTGGGGCCGACCTCTCGGGGGGCGAATGGCAAAAGCTTGCCCTGGCCCGTGCCTACCTGCGGGATGCCCAGCTTCTGATCCTCGACGAGCCCACGGCCGCCCTCGATGCGCGCGCTGAATACCAGGTCTTCCTCCGCTTCTCCGAGCTGACCCAGGGCCGCATGGCGGTGCTGATCAGCCACCGTTTCAGCACGGTCCGCATGGCGGATCGTATTCTGGTGCTCAAGGAGGGTGAGCTGGCGGAGCAGGGGACCCACACCGAGCTATTGGAGAACAAGGGCCTCTATTCGGAGTTGTTCGGGCTGCAGGCGGCGGGGTATAGATGACGGGAGACGGGAAAGGGGAGAGGGCCAGATCATGACGTCAGCCATCATCGAGCGTAGTACTATGAAGTGAACTCTGAGACCCACCAGCCCTCATTGTGAGGAAGGCGACACGGTAGGCCAGTTTCCTGATGACGATCGCTTCCTCAGGACGAAGCCAGCCCTGAGCCTCGCCGAGGATGGCGAGCCGGTGTAACGCCCCGAAACGGTCCCAAGCTCCCTCCCGCCCGCCCCTACGGCGAAGCCGCATCAGAGTTGCCCTCAGGGTGCCCTCGGGCAGCCGAGCCACGGCGTCCTCCAGGGCACGGTCCAGCGCGTCCAGATAGGCAGGGAGGATTCTCTCGGCGACGAACTGCATGGTGGCCAGCATAGGACCAGGGTGGTCCCGGGTCGCCACCATTTGTTGACGGGATAGTACCAATTCGACGCGAGGTGGGTCATGGGTCGTGGGTCGTGAGTCAGAGCGGTTGGAAGCGCGGGGGATCTGCCCAAGACTCACGACCCAAGGCCCACGACCCAGGCATTTGACAACTCCCTGCCGCGTCCGCAGTATCCCCTTTCCACTAGCAGAAGGAGGCCCAGACCTATGAAGGTCTATGGCTCAAACGCCATCCGAAACGTGGCCTTCGTGGGCCACGGGGCGAGCGGCAAAACCACCCTGGTCGATGCCCTCGCCTTCGTCTCCGGCTCCAGCCGGCGCCACGGTTCGGTCAAAGACGGTACCACGCTCACCGACTACACCCCCGACGAAATCGAACGCAAGCACTCCATCGGCCTCAGCGTAGCCTATGCCGAGTGGATGGATGTGAAGCTGAACCTCATTGATACTCCCGGATACCTGGATTTCTTCGGCGAGGCGGTCACCGGGCTGCATACCGCGGATTCCGCCGTGGTGGTGATCAGCGCCACCGGCGGCGTCGAAGTGGGAACCGAGAAGGTCTGGGAGGTATGCGACCGGCTCCATCTGCCCCGGATCATCTTCGTCTCCCAGATGGACAAGGAGCACGCCAATTTCGAGCGGGTGTTCCAGGACATCAAAGACCATCTCTCCCCCAAGGTCGTTCCGGTCGAGATCCCGTTGGGTGAAGGTCCGCAGTTCCATGGAGTGGTGAACCTCTTTTCGGGAAATACCCACATCTACAAGAAGGGCACCAAGGCCGGCGAGTACGACGAATCGCCGCTCCCCGAGGAATACAAGGAGCAGTTCTCCCGCTACGACCAGCAGTTGACCGAGGCTGTCGCCTCCAGCGACGACAACCTGCTCGAGCGCTATCTGGGCGGAGAGGAAATCCCTCGGGAGGAAGTGCTCGGCGCCATGAAGCAGGCGATGCTGCGGGGTGAGATCGTGCCGCTCTTCTGCGGCAGCGCAGAGCTCACCTACGGCACCCGCGCCCTGCTCAACAAGATGGTCGAGCTGCTGCCGGCACCGACCGAGATTCCCGCTCCGGCCGAAGGGCCGCTGATCGGACACGTCTTCAAGACCATCTCTGAACCGCACGTTGGCGATGTCTCCCTGTTCCGGATCTACACCGGCACGATCAAGAACGGCGAGGAAGTCTGGAACGCGGAGCACAGCGTCTCCGAGAAGCTCAACCACCTCTCGGTGCAACAGGGCAAGGAACGGTTCGAGGTTCCCGAGCTTGCCGCGGGAG
>DATKJJ010000290.1:0-2814 GCA_035543695.1 Gemmatimonadales bacterium
TGGCCCAGATCAACCATCACTACGACCGCTCGCTGGAAGATGTGCGGACCAAGGTGCACTACGACCTTGAGTACATCCGGCGTCAATCGGTGGCCGAGGACTTCCGGATCATGGTGAAGACGGTGCCGGTCATCCTGCTGCGTCGGGGCGGCTGGTAGGCTTCCTCTTGGATTTCCCCCTCTTCCCTCCCTTCCCGCCGTTGCTCCGGGGCCACAAAGCTGCCGCAGTCGGGCTCGCGCCCGTGTTGGCCCGCTAGGAAAGCCTTTCCTTCCCGTTGTGATTCAACAACTTACACATGTGCTTCCGCGGGGTCCTGACGGAACGGCGATTGCTGGCATGCCAGGGTCTTGAGCCATACCTTTCCGGTTCAGCAAAGAGCGATCAATCCGTATGGTTTTGGTAAATCCCCAGTCGGCTGGCCCCGGCAGTCCCGATCTTTCCGTGGTTGCTCCGCTCTTCAACGAGTCGGAGAACGTGGGTCTTTTGGTGGACTGGATTCTCCAAGCCCTGGAGACGTATGCCGGCGTGTTCGAGGTGATCCTGGTAGACGACGGCAGCCGAGACGATACCTGGACCCAAATTCGGGCGGCAGCGGCGGATCCCCGAGTGCGGGGACTTCGGTTGGGCCGCAATGTGGGACAGACGGCAGCTATGATGGCCGGCTTTGACCATGCTCGTGGACGGGTTGTTGTCTCGCTGGATGGAGACCTGCAGAACGATCCGCGGGACATTCCAGCCCTGATTGCCAAGCTGGATGAGGGTTACGACCTCGTATGCGGATGGAGGCGGCAGCGGCAGGACAAGCTGCTGCTGCGGAAGGTGCCTTCCTGGGTAGCCAATCGGCTCATTCGCCGGCTTACCGGGGTCCCCATAACGGACAACGGCTGTTCCCTGAAGGCATACCGGCGCGACCTGCTCAACCGGATCTCACTGTACGCGGAGCAGCACCGGTTCATTCCTGCGTTGTCCGCCAGTGTGGGCGCCAGGATCACCGAGATGCCGGTGCGCCACCATGCCCGGCGATTTGGGGAGAGCAAGTACGGCATTTCGCGAACGGTAAAGGTGCTGGTCGACCTGCTGACTCTCAAGATGATCACCACCTTCAGGTCCCGTCCGCTGGTCGGCTTCGCGCTGGCGGCGTTGCCCGCGGTGGGGGTCTCTCTCGTGTTTGGGGCCATGTGGTTATTCAGTCTCACCCACTTTGGGGCGGACAAGGCTGAGGCACTCGTGTTTCCCGGAGCGGGGCTTCTGAGCATCGGGGTCGCCATCTATCTCTTCATGCTCGGCTTGGTCGCCGAAGTCGCGCTCAGCAGCGAGCGGACCGGTACTAACGATATTCCAGCTGCCGCGGAGATTCGCTGACATGAGCACACCCGGGATCCTGATGGAGCCAATGTCCACCACGTCTACGGTGCACCAATCGGAAGCCGATCTGATGTCGGTCATCGTGCCGGTGGTGGAGCGCGCGGACGACGTGGCAGCGATGTACCGCGCCTTCGCCGAAGTCCTGGATGCGCGCCAGCAGCCCTACGAGTTCGTCTTTGTCTTCGACGGGCGGATCACCCCCCCGGATGAACTCGTCGCCCTCACCCGGGACAAGAAGAATGTCCGGATCCTCAGGTTTGCCCGTGAGTTCGGCGAAACCGCGGCGCTGCGGCTGGGAATCGAGCGGAGTCGGGGCGAGCTGATTCTGACGCTGCCGGCCTATTTCCAGGTGCGTCCCGAGGGCATCGGGCCGCTGTTGGACGCGGTAGAGGGCGGGGCCGACATGGCGGTAGCTAACCGCTCTCCCCGGCTGGACAGCTGGCTCAACCGGATGCAGTCGCGGGCATTTCACAGTATCGTCGGGGGCGTGTCGCAGCAGCGCTTCCACGACATGGCGTGCGGGGTCCGGGCGATGACGCGTTCGGTGGCGGAAGCGCTTCCGCTCTACGGGGACCTGCACCGCTTCATCCCGGCGATGGCGCTGCGCGAGGGCTATCGAGTCGAAGAGGTCGCCCTGCCGCAGCACCCCAGCGATGCCCGGGCTCGGGTATATCGGCCTGGGGTGTACTTCAGGCGCCTGCTCGACATCGGGGCGTTCTTCTTCCTGGCCAAGTTCACCGAGAAGCCACTGCGATTCTTCGGGCTGGTGGGCTCGGTTTTTCTCGCCTTGGGAGCTGTTATCAGCCTGGTCCTGCTGATCCAAAGGGTAGAAGGACAGGGAATAGCCAATCGGCCGGCTCTTCTGCTTGGAGTTCTGCTGGTGGCGCTCGGAGTTCAGCTCATCGGGCTGGGCCTGGTTGGTGAGATCATCGTCCATCTGCGTGCACCCCACCGGCGAGCCTACCGGGTCCGCGAACGGACCTGAGCGTCGTTAGCCTTCAGTGATGATGTCGACCTGCAGGGGCCTCCGGCCGGGGCTCCCGACATCGACCCTTATGAGGCATGCGGCGCGACCTCTCTAGACTCCTCGAGAGAACGTTCGACCTTCTGGTCGTGGGAGCAGGCATTCAGGGTGCCTGCATCGCCTGGGACGCCTGTCTGCGTGGGTTGACCGTGGCCCTCGTGGACCGCGGTGACTTCGGGGCAGCCACATCGGCTAACAGCCTCGGCATCGTCCATGGCGGGCTCAGGTACCTCGCGCGCGGAGATCTACCTCGGATGCTGGACTCGATCCGGGAGCGCTCCGCCCTCCTCCGAATCGCTCCCGGGCTGGTAGAGCCGCTAGCAGTGCTCGTGCCGACCTATCGCGGGGGGAAGGGCCGCGCGGCCTTCGGCACCGGTCTACTAATTAACGATGTGATCTCCCGTACCCGGAACCGCGAGCTGCGT
>DATKJJ010000291.1:0-3413 GCA_035543695.1 Gemmatimonadales bacterium
GCCCGCGCGTCTGCCCTGGCCCGAGATGCGGGAGCACTTTCCTTCATCGACGCAGTGCATCTGGCTCCTCACGAGCCGGTGGATGTACGGCGCATTGGGTGCGACTTCCTGGTCTGCTCCGCGTACAAGTTCTATGGACCGCATATCGGTATTCTGTACGCCCGCGAGGCAGTCCTCGCTGGGCTCGAGGTCCCCAAGTTGCTGCCGGCTCCTGATACGGTGCCGGAGCGGATCGAAACGGGAACCCTGAATCACGAGGGGATTGTCGGCGCGGCCGCGGCCGTGGATTTTCTGGCCTCGCTCAGTTCCGGTGAGTCTCGGATACCCCGGCTGAGGCAAACCTTTGCCGGGTTGCGCGAAAGGGGCGAGCTGTTGCTGCGGCGGCTCTGGAGCGGCCTCGAGTCTGTTGACGGCGTGACCCTGTATGGGCCGAGACCGGGCCAGCCCAGAACGCCAACAGTGGCGTTCACCGTCGCGAACCGCTCTTCGGACGCAGTGGCACGCTGGCTGGCGGAAAGGGCTGTGTTCGTGTCTTGCGGAGACTTCTATGCCACCACGGTGGTGCAGCGGCTGGGACAGCCCGACGGCGTGGTCCGGGCCGGCTGCGCCTGCTACACCACCATGGAGGAGGTCGAGCGGCTCATCGACGCCGTCCGCGACCTCTGCGCGCGGTAGCTGCTTCGGCGCGCTAGCTCGCTGCCTGCACCGGAATTTTTATCCGGCTCTTCTCCCATTCGAGTACCAGCGACGCTCCTTTGCCCCCGCCCGGCTCGCTTCGGATGGTGAAGGTCTCGATCGGTTTGCTGCTGGTCTCGGTCTTGACCTTCGCTCTTCCTATCTCTTGAGCCTTTATTTCGTCGGTGTACTGGTCCTCTTTGCCCCATTGGGAAATTGAGCGGTTCACGATGACCTCCCACTCGCTCTTGCCCGGCACCGTATACAGCGAATAGACGCCGGGCTGTACCTTGATGCCCGCCACAGTGAGGGGCACCGGCGCGTAGAAGATGGTGGGCTCGTTGGCGCCGGTTCGCCACAGCTTCCCGTAGGGCACATCCGCTCCACCGAGCATGGTCCTTCCTCTCGAGCTGGGGCGGCCATAGCAGACTTTCACCTGCTGACCCGACACGCTGAATGTGACTGAGTCGAGCGGGCTCTTGCGGGTCTCCAGCGGAACATTCCGGTGGGGGCAGGTGGTGTCGGGATGCGCGACGGCAGGGGGGACGAGGCTGATGCTGGTGGTCAGCGCAAGTGCGGGCAGAAAAAGCATAATCCTGGCTCCTCTGTTGTCAGTTGCGGCGCAAGGCCTCGCGGCTTTCCAGCGCGAGGATCAGGGCCTGATCGGCAGTCGAGGCTAGGCAGTTCAGGTGACCCATTTTTCTGCCGGGCCGGGCTTCTGCCTTACCGTAAAGATGCAGACGGACCCCGGGTCGGCGCAGCGCCTCCTCCCACCGGGGCTCGCCCCCGCTCCAAAGGTCGCCCAGCAGGTTGATCATGGTGACAGGCGTTAGCAGCCATGGCTGGACCAGGGGGAGATCACAGAGAGTCCGCAGCTGGAGCTCGAACTGGTCCACCGAGCAGGCATCCAGCGTGTAGTGTCCGGTGTTGTGGGGCCTCGGCGCCATCTCATTCACCAGCAGCTCTCCTTCCTTGGTGACGAACAGCTCGACACCGAGCACTCCTTCGTACCCGAGTGCCGCGGCAACTTCACTGACGATAGCCGTGGCTTGGTTGGCCATCGTGTCCGAGACCCGTGCCGGTACCACCGACGTGTCGAGGATGCCGTCGCAGTGCCGATTCTCGGCCACCGGGAAGATGGCCTGCGCTCCGCCGGATGCCCGGGCTACGATGACCGACAGCTCGCAGTCGAGCTCGACCCGCTCCTCCAGCACACAGGGCACCGACCCCAGACGGGCGAAGGCTTCGCGCACTTCAGCCGCATTGGTCACCAACATCTGCCCTTTTCCATCGTACCCCAGCCGACTGGTCTTGAGCAGCCCAGGAAGCCTGACGTCGGTTACGGCTGTTTCCAGCTCTTCGGGATCTCGCACCGGACGAAACTTGGCCGTGGCAAAACCGTGGCTCCGGAAGAAGGTCTTTTCCGCAATGCGGTCTTGAGCGGTTGCCACCGCCTGCCCCGATGGACGAACGAGACAGGACGCGGCCAGATGCTCGAGCGACCGCGCCGGCACATTCTCGAACTCGGTTGTTACCGCGGCGCAGAGCCTGGCCAGCTCGGCCAAACCTTTTGGGTCTTCGTACCCGGTCCGGATATGCTGGTCGGCCACGGCAGCCGCGGGGCTTTGCGAATCGGGATCGAGCACCACGACGCGATATCCCATGGTCCTCGCCCGCAGGGCAAACATCCTTCCCAGCTGCCCTCCTCCCAGCATCCCCACCGTCGCCCCGGGAAGAATCACGAGAGATCCGGCAGCCTCATGTCGAGGGCCCGCCGCTCCTGAGAGCGGCGGAACTCTTCCAGCCGTTCGGCCAGGTCGGGGTCCTGCAATGCCAGAATCCCTATGGCGTAAAGGCCGGCATTCCCGGCGCCGGCGGTGCCGATGGCAAAGGTGGCCACCGGGATGCCGGACGGCATCTGCACGATAGAAAGGAGGGAATCGAGTCCCTGGAGATGCTTGGTCGGAACTGGGACGCCGAGCACCGGAATGATCGTCTTTGCGGCCAGCATGCCCGGCAGGTGTGCCGCGCCACCGGCTCCGGCGATGATGCAGCGCAATCCGCGCCCGGAGGCGTCTTCGGCATAGCGATAGAGCAGGTCGGGAGTCCGATGGGCGGACACGACGCGCGCTTCATACTGGACTTGGAAATCGTTGAGCCGCCGGGCCGCGTGTTGCATCACGTCCCAGTCGGAGTCGCTGCCCATCACGATGCCCACCACGGGCTGCGTCATTTGCATCCTCCAAAAGACTGGGATTCCAGCATCACCTTCGAAAGGCAGGATTGGAGGTCAGACGGTAGACCGGGTCCGATCCATGGTCCCCCGAGCCGCCAGCGCCGCTTGTGCGGCCGCGAGCCGAGCGATCGGGACCCGGTATGGAGAGCAGGATACATAGTTCATTCCCAGCCGGTCACTGAACGCCACGGCCGAGGGGTCACCCCCGTGCTCGCCGCATACGCCGAGCTTCAGATCCGGCCGGGTCTTTCTGCCCAGGTCGCAGGCCATGGCGATGAGCTTGCCGACTCCCGCCAGATCCAGCACCTGAAACGGATCGTCCTCGATGACGCCGTGCTCGAGGTAGTAGGGAAGGAATCGTCCGGCATCGTCCCGGGACATGCCCCAGGTAGTCTGGGTGAGGTCGTTCGTGCCAAAGGAGAAAAACTGCGCCTCGCGAGCCAGCTCGTCTGCGGTAAGCGCAGCCCGGGGGAGCTCGATCATGGTGCCCAGCAGATAGGGA
>DATKJJ010000292.1:0-3507 GCA_035543695.1 Gemmatimonadales bacterium
GCATCGAGCGCGAGCTGGGCGGCGGGGGCATGAGCCGGGTCTTCGTCGCCACTGAGACCTCGCTCGGCCGCCAGGTCGTCATCAAGGTCCTCCCTCCCGAGCTCGCGGCCGGACTCAGCGTCGAGCGGTTCCGCCGCGAGATCCAGCTGGCCGCCTCGCTGCAGCACCCCCACATCGTCCCGCTGCTCGCCGCCGGTCCCGCCGACGACATGCTGTACTACACCATGCCGCTGATCCAGGGCGAGTCGCTCCGCACCAAGATCGCCCGGGAGGGCGAGCTTCCCATCGGCGAAAGCGTCCGCATCCTGCGCGACGTGGTGGATGCGCTGGCCTGCGCCCACGAGCGCGGCATCGTCCACCGCGACATCAAGCCCGACAACGTGCTGGTCTCCCGGCACCACGGACTGGTGGCCGACTTCGGCGTGGCCAAGGCGCTGAGCGAGGCGACCGGGCCCAATTCCTTCACCTCGACCGGCCTGGCCCTCGGCACCCCGGCCTACATGGCGCCGGAACAGGCGACCGCCGATCCCCACGTGGATCATCGGGCCGACATCTACGCCGTCGGGGCCCTGGCCTACGAGATGCTCGCCGGCCGGCCTCCCTTCACCGGCAGCTCGCCCCAGGCGGTGCTGGCGGCCCAGGTGACCCAGCCGGCGGAGCCGATCACCAAGTACCGCCCGTCGGTGCCGCCGGCTTTGACCGCGCTGATCATGCGCTGCCTGGAGAAGCGACCCGCCGACCGGTTTCAGAGCGCGGAGGACCTGCTCCATCTCCTCGAGTCGATGGCCACTCCAAGCGCCGGTACCGCACCAACCAAGCCCCAGCCTGCGGTGATCCCGAAGCCCAACCGCCTCGCGAGAGGGTGGAGGGGGATCCGATCACATCGCGCACTCTATATGGCGCTGGGAGCACTCCTGGTGCTGGGGCTCGCCTGGTCCCTGGCACACTCCCGCGACGGACGAAACGCCGGACCATCGACCGCCGAAGTCCGGAAAGTGGTCGTGCTGCCATTCGAGAACCTGGGCCGGCCTGAGGACGAGTACTTCGCCGACGGGGTAACCGAGGAGATCACCAGCCGGCTGGCCAGTGTGGCCGGACTCCGGGTGATCTCCCGCAATAGCGCCAAGCAATACAAACGAACTTCCAAATCCATGAAGCAGATCGGCCAGGAGCTGGGCGCCACCCATGCCCTGGTGGGCACCGTCCGCTGGAGAAACTCGGGCGACCCGAGCAGCGTCCGGGTGACGCCGGAGCTGATCAGGATTGCCGATGGTACCGACGTGTGGGCCAACCGGTACGACGCCGTGATGGCCGACGTGTTCCAGGTGCAGTCCGACATTGCAGCCGAGGTGGCACGAGCCCTCGATGTGGCGCTGGTGGCCAGCGAACGCGCGGCACTGGCCCAGCGGCCCACTAGGGATCCCGAGGCATACCAGTACTACCTGCGGGGGAAAGACTTCTTCAACCGAGGCTGGGGCAAACAGGATCTCCTCCAGGCGGTCGAGATGTTCCAGGAGGCGACGCGGCACGACTCCAGTTTTGCCGAAGCCTTCGCCGGGCTGGCCACCGCGCACGACATGGTGTACTGGAATGGACACGACCGAACCGAGAGCCGGCTGACCCAGGTCAAGACAGCGGCCGATGAAGCCCTGCGCCTGGCGCCTGAATCGCCCGCGGCTCATATGGCTCTCGGCATGTATTTCTACCACGGGCGGCTCGACTACCCTCGCGCCCTGGAAGAGTTCGGCATCGCGCTCAAGGGGCTGCCCAACGACGCCGAGCTGCTGCAGGACATCGGGTTCGTCCAGCGACGCCAGGGAAAATGGGACGAGGCGCTTTCCAACATCTTGAAGGGTGCCGAACTGGAGCCCAACATGATGCTGCCCCAGATGGAGGCGGGAATAACCCATCTGCTGCTGGGACATTACCCTCAGGCTATCGGCTACCTGGACAAAGCGATCCTGCAGGGGCCGGACCAGCCGGAGCCATACGGCTTCAAATCCCAGGCGCTGGTCGCGCTGGGGGACCTGGATGGGGCCAGGCAGGTGCTGAACGAGGGAATCCGGCGGATGGGGATGGGAAAGGTGGTGGGAGTTTTGGCCCCGATCCCGCTATACCTGCTGCGACAGCAGCCGGCCCTTCGTAGCCAACTGGAGCGGGTGGGGCTGAACGACTTCGGGGAAGACACCAGCCGCTACCTCATGTATAAAGGAGACCTTCTGCAGGAGCAGCACCGGGCAGCGGAGGCTCGGGCGGCATTCGACTCCGCCCGCGTATTGGTCGAGGCCGAAGTGCGCAGGGGGATACCGGGGGATTATGCCCACTATACGGGCCTGGGTCTGATTTACGCCAAATTGGGCCGGAAGGACGATGCTATTCGGGAGGCGCGGCGCGGGGTGGAGTTGCTGCCCGTCTCGCGCGATGCGTTCTTCGGCAATGAGATCCTTAGCAACCTAGCAGAGGTTCTAGCTATTGTAGGAGAGCACGAGGCTGCGATAGACCAGCTGGAGATCGTGCTGTCGCGGCCGTCCTGGCTGTCCGTGGGACAGCTCCGATCCGCCCCGCGCTGGGATCCGTTGCGGGGCAACCCGCGGTTCCAGAAGCTGATCGCAAAGAACTGACTGTCGAATCCATGTCCCGTATCAGCACCCCGGTCGCGTTCATCGTCGGTCTGCTCTGTGGCTGCGCCCGCGCAACCAGCACCGCCGGCCCGTCGGCCGACTCGCTAAGCGCGCTCCGTCCCCAATATCCATCGACCTACGTCCGGCACCCGTCGGCCCCTGTTGTCATCCGAAACGCCACCATCCTCACCGCTGCCGGTCCCGAGCTCAAGAACGCGTCGATTGTGTTTCAGGATGGCAAAATCACCGCTGTTGGGCCCAACGTAACTCCGCCGGGGAATGCCACCGTAATTGACGGTCGCGGCAAGTACGTCACCCCCGGGATCATCGACGCGCATAGCCACCTCGGCGTCTACGCCGCGCCCGGGGCCGAGAGCCAGAGCGACGGCAACGAGGCCACCGATCCCAACACGGCGCAGGTCTGGGCCGAGCATTCCTTCTGGCCCCAGGACCCCCAGATCCCGCTGGCGGTGGCCGGAGGCATCACCGTGATTCAGGCGCTGCCCGGCTCGGCCAATCTGATTGGTGGACGGTCGGCGATCCTCCGACTGATTCCGGCGCGCACCGTTCAGGCGATGAAGTATCCCGGCGCCCCCTACGGCGTGAAGATGGCCTGCGGGGAAAATCCCAAGCGGGTGTACCAAGTGAAGGGTCCCTCCACCCGGATGGGCAACATGGCGGGTTACCGCGCCGCCTTTGCCAAGGCGGAGAAATACCGGCGCGAGTGGGACGCATGGCTGGCCAAGAAAGAGGGAAACCCTCCCGACCGGGACCTTCAGCTGGAGACGCTGGCCGAGGTGCTCCGGGGCAAGGCGTTCGTTCAGAACCACTGCTACCGGGCCGACGAGATGGCGCAGATGCTGGATCTGGCCCGGGAATTCGGCTT
>DATKJJ010000293.1:0-2204 GCA_035543695.1 Gemmatimonadales bacterium
ACTCACCGCCGGCAGCCCGGCCAGGTTGATTGGGCAGACGAAGATGTCGGCCAGATACATCGCGACCGGATCGTCCGTTTTCTCCCCAGCCTTGAAGGCCGGGGTTGGCGTGGTGGGAGTGAGCAGGAGATCCACCCCGCTCGCGAAGGTCCGCCGAAAATCATCCGCAATCAGTGATCGCACCCGCTGGGCTTTTCGATAGTACGCATCGTAGTATCCGGCGCTCAATACGTAGGTGCCCACCAGAATTCGTCTCTGGACTTCCACCCCGAAGCCCTCCCCCCGAGTGGCCCGATAGAGCGATCGGATGTCTCCCTCCGGGCCGATCCGGCGGAGCCCATATCGTACTCCATCGTAGCGCGCCAGATTTGCCGCTGCCTCGGCCGGAGCGATGATGTAGTACGTCGGCACCGCATACGCCGAATGCGGTAGCGAGACCTCCCGGATCTCTGCGCCCAGCTCGCGCGCCAGATTGATGGTGCGGGTAAGCGCGGCTGCAACTCCCTGGTGGAGATCGGCCGGGAAGTACTCCCGGGGGAGGCCCATGGTCATGCCCCGCAGATCCTGGCGCGGCTGGGGCACTGGCATCGGCGGTCGATCTACGGCAGTGGCATCGAGCGGATCAGGCCCGCTGATCACGCTCAGTACCCGGCCGGCGTCCTCGACCGTGCGGCCGAAGACCGAGATACAATCCAGCGACGAGCCGAATGCCACCAGGCCGTACCGGCTCACCCGCCCGTAGCTGGGCTTGAGACCGACCACGCCGCAGAAACTGGCCGGCTGGCGCACCGAGCCGCCGGTCTCCGATCCAAGCGACGCGGGAACTACTCCCGCCGCTACCAGCGCCGCCGAACCTCCGGAGGATCCCCCGGGCACCCGGGCGGGGTCCAGCGGATGCTTGACGCGCCCAAACGCCGAATGCTCGGTGGAGGAGCCCATGGCGAACTCATCCATATTGCTCTTGATCCCGAGCAGCGCGCCGGCGCTGCGCAGGCGCTCGACCACGGTCGCGTTGAAGGGCGACCGGTACCCCTCCAGAATCCGCGAGGCGCAGGTGCTCGGCTGCTCCACCGTGACGATGTTGTCCTTGAGCGCGATCGGCATTCCAACCAGAGAACCCCGCTCCGCCATCGCGTCCACCCGGGCCGCCTCGGCATCGAGCACCTGTTGCGACCAGTCCAACGTCGCGTTGAGCGACTGGGCTGCGGCCAGCCTCTTCCCCGTCTCTTTGGCTACCAGAGCCGCCCCGCTGCCCGGCTGCCCCACTGCCCCGCTGGTCATGCATCCTCCATGGCACCGTGCCGGGGTACCAGGAAGAAGCCGTCTCGGAACTCGGGTGCCAGCTCCGCCGGGGCCCGGGCCAGGGGCACCGCACCTTCGACGTCCTCTCGGGGGCTGACCTGGGAAGGGCCAGGCAGAAATGGCTCCGCGATGTGATCTGCCGGCACCTCGTCGAGCTGCGCGACATAGTCGACTATCCGGTTCAGCTGTTCCACTAGACGCTCGAGCTCGGACTCGGGTACCGCCAGCTCTGCCAGCTTGGCGACGTGCAGCACTTCATCTCGGCGGATGGTCATGCACTCTCCCAGTCGCGTTCCAGCCCGGCGTAGGCAACCAGCAGCTGCTTCACGCCAACTTCCTGGTCGTCGAATATCACCGACACCTTGAGATCTCGCCCGGTGCCCATGAGTCCCTGAATAGTCCCGCTGCCGAAGCGCCGGTGCCGAACCCGTTCGCCCTTCACGTAACGCGGCGTGTCCTGTGAGGCCTCTTCGGGCGGACTGTCGGACGGGCGGACCGCCGGGCTCACGCCCGACCCATAGCTGGTCCAGCTTCGCTCTCCCGAACGCCGGTCCGCCTGACCGCCGGTCCGCCCGCCCCGCTGCCCCGCCGACCAATCCGGCGCCCACAAGGACGTCGTCCGCCGTTCTTCCACGATCCCGGGCGGTATGGCCTTCAAAAAGCGGGATGCTATTCCAGGCCGGAGCTCACCGCCTCGGCGCCGAGCCCGGGCCCACGTCAAATAGAGCTTGTCCTTGGCCCGGGTGAGGCCGACGTAGCACAGCCGGCGCTCCTCCTCGAGTCCACTCGGTTGCTCCTCCGCTCGGGCGAGCGGAAAAAGTCCGTGCTCCATTCCGCTCATTACCACCAGGGGCCACTCGAGGCCCTTGGCGGTATGCAGCGTCATGAGGGTCACGCCCTCC
>DATKJJ010000294.1:0-2081 GCA_035543695.1 Gemmatimonadales bacterium
GCATGGGTGACACCACTCTCATCGGCGGGGAAGGCGGGACTCCGGTACCGGCGGAGAGCATCACCACCTACTTCTCCCGGCTGGAGCGGCAGGGTATCGCCGTCAACTTCGGCAGCTATTACAGTGCGGCCCAGGCCCGGGTTCACGTGATGGGTGACGGCGCCGGCACCCCCACGCCGGCGCAGCTGGCCAAAATGAAATCCGATGTCGCCCTCGCCATGCAGGCCGGTGCCCTCGGCATCAGCAGCGCGCTCATCTATCCGCCCGACAGCTACCAATCCACCGCTGACCTGATCGAGCTGGCAAAGGTCGTGTCGCCCTGCGGCGGCTTCTACGCCACCCACATGCGGGACGAGAGCGAGAACGTCGTCTCCGGAATCCGTGAGGCGGTGGAGATCGGTGAGAAAGGAGGTGTGAAGGTCGAGATCTTTCACCTGAAAGCGGCGTTCGCGCCGGGTTGGGGCCGGCTCATGCCCCAGGCTCTCGCCGAGATCGATTCGGCCCGGGGCAGAGGCGTCGACGTGGCCGCGGATCTTTATCCCTATCCGGCCGGTGGGACCGGTCTCAGCATCACCGTGCCCAACTGGGTCTTTGCCGAGGGAGAGGAGAAGGGCTACGCCCGCCTGCGCGACCCGGCGGTGCGGGAGCGGCTCAAGCGCGAGGTGGCGGCGGGATCCCAGCCTGGCTGGTCCAACCTGGTGCAGGCGTCGGGCGGCTGGGACCACATCGTTCTGGCGAATTCATACAACAAGAAGTACGCCGCCTACCAGATGAAGAGCATCGCGGCCATCGCGACTGCTCTGGGACGGGACCCCGCCGACGTGGCCTGGGACATCGTGCTCGAGGCTCTGCCCAACCGGGCGATGGCGCTCTTCTTCATGATGGACGAGGGCGACATCGCGCTCGCGCTGCGCCGGCCGTGGACCAGCATCGGCACCGACGCGGCGTCAGCCCTGAAGTTCGGCGAGGTCGACGCGTTGGGCCTGCCCCACCCCCGCGCCTACGGCACCTTTCCCCGGATCATCGCCGAGTACGTGCGCAAGCGGCATCTGCTGACTCTGGAGGAGGCGGTCAGGAAGATGACCTCCTGGCCGGCGGCGCGGATGGGGTTTGCCGACCGGGGAGTGATTCGGGAAGGCATGCGGGCCGACATCACCGTGTTCGACTTCGACCGGATCCAGGACAACGCCACCTGGGAGCATCCCACCGCCGCGCCCGCGGGGATCGACTACGTGGTGGTAAACGGAGAGGTCACTTTGGACCAGAGCGGCTACACCGGAGCTAAGGCAGGGCGGGTGTTACGCGGCGGATGTGCCCAGCAAGGTCCTCGCCCGCTAGCTCGTGATCAGTGATCAGTTGGGTCATTACCTCACCACGGAGGCACGGAGGACACGAAGGCAGCACGGACACCAGCCTAGAATCACGCAAGTAATTCTTGGGTCAACAGCACACCGACTGAGTTCATGCTGCGTGAAATTAACTGGTGTGCGGTTGACCAAAAAACTATCAGCGCGATCTATGAATGGCGCTCCGTGCAACCTTCGTGTCCTCCGTGCCTCCGTGGTGAGCCGCGGCTCGCCGCGCCGTTTCCGCCAGGACCGCCGCACCCACGAAGATGCTTTCCTCAGCTACGATGAACCCGGGTGAGTGCGCCGGCAGCCAGGGACCGCCCGGCTCCCGGGCGCCGATCCTGAGAAAGCAGCCCGGAATTTTCTCCAGGTAGAAGGCGAAGTCCTCGCCGCCCATGTTGGTTCCAGCCAGCGGCACCAGCGCGCTCTCGCCCAGGACGCTCTTCACCGCCTCTCGGGCCCAGCCAATCGGCTCGGCCGGGTTCACCACCGGCGGCGTTCCCTGATCGAACAGAACCTGGGCCTTCAGCCGGTGCGCCAGGGCCACGTGGGTGCTCACTCGCTCGAGCTCCTCCATCAGGAGCTCGCGAGAGGCGCGGGTCACCGCTCGAATCGGTCCACACAGCTCGGCGCGATCGGGAATGATGTTGTCCGCGGTGCCGGCATGCACCGTTCCCACGGTGACCACGGCGGGGATCGACGGATCCAGCCGGCGAGACACCAGCGTCTGGA
>DATKJJ010000295.1:0-3198 GCA_035543695.1 Gemmatimonadales bacterium
GGGTGCTGTCGCGCATGAGACCCACGGCGTAGGGCCAGTTCCGCATGAAGACCGATTCGCCGTTCTGAAAAGCGAACCGGCTCTCCTCCTCGTGCCAGGTGAGCACCGCCGACGGAACGATGCCGTCGCGGTAGATCTCGTTCCGCATTTCGGTCAAGGCCAGCCGCCCCGCCTCGGAGCTCACCACCACCCGCCCGCCTTCCAGAATCTGGCCGCCGTAGGCGCCGAGGTATTCCACGAAGTTCGTGATCAGTCCCTCGTAGCGGGCTCCCTGCCAGACCAATCCGTACTTCAGGCGATGCTGCTGCCGGGCGCGTTTGGCAAAGCTCACCAGCTGGCCCAGCGTATTCGGGGACGAGGGCACCAGGTCGGTGCGCCAGTAGAGCATGCCCACATCCACGAACCAGGGAAGCGCAAAGAGCGAATCCCGCCAGCGGTTGGCCTGAATGGTCGAGGGGAAAAAGCTCGCGGTGTCGGGCCCAAAATGGTCGAGCGGAAGGATCCAGCCGGCCGCCGCGAATTCCGGGGTCCAGATGGCGTCGAGCTGGAGAATGTCTGGATCGCTGGCGCCGGCGTTGAGCCACTGGACGTAGAGCTGGTGCCGCTGGTCGGCGGCATCCGGCGTGTCCCGGCGCACCACCCGGATGGCCGGATGCTCGGCGTTGAACCGGGCGAGCTGCCGATTCAAAACCTGCGCCTCGGCTCCGAGCGAGCTGCCCGGAAAGGTGACGATGATGGGGCCATGGTCGGTCTGCCCGGCACAGCCCCACACCAGTGCCGGCGCAAGGAGACGCAACCATCGGTGGACTCGGCGCGGAGTCGCTCTCAAAAGACTAACAAAGAGGACCTCCTGGGAACGGACATGCGGGCAGGCAATTGCGTGGAGGTATTCTGCTCTGAAATTGCTCCGGGCGCTAGGCTCCTGGCTGGCCCGTCGTGAGCGGAGTTTTGGCGGCGGGCGCGGCGGTCTGCGGGTGGGTCCGCACCACCCGGCGCCATACCTTGGCCGTCATCCAGGAGCGGAAGCCATCGAGGATCTCGTACACCGTGGGAATGACCAGCAGGGTCAACAGGGTGGAGGTGATCACGCCGCCGATGACCGCCCGCCCCAGCGGCGCCCGGAAATCCGCTCCCTCGCCCCGGCCCAGCGCCACCGGCACCATGCCGGCTATCAGCGCGATCGTCGTCATCATGATCGGGCGGAGCCGGATCCGTCCGGCCTCGATCAGCGCCTCCCGCAGGGGCGTTCCTCGCTCATGGGCCCACTTGGCAAAGTCGATCAGCAGGATGGCGTTCTTGGCCACGATGCCCATCAACAGGATCACCCCGATCAGACTCATGATGTTGAGCGTGTCCCGGGTGACGATCAGCGCCAGCACCACGCCGATGAGCGACAGCGGCAGCGAGATCAGAATGGCCAGGGGGTCGAGGAACGAGCCGAACTGGACCACCAGGATCAGATACATCAGCACCACCGCGGCACCCAGCGCGGTGAAGATCCGGGTGAACACCTCCGCCTGGTCTCGCGCCTCGCCCCCCTGGGTGATCCGGTAGCCGGGCGGAAGCTCCCGCTCCAGGCTGGCCAGCCGGGCGTTGATGTCGCGGGTGACCTCGGTGAGCGAGCGGCCCTGCACATTGGCCTGCACGTTCACCACCGCCTCGCGGTTGAGGTGGTTGATCTGCGCCGGCCCGAGGCCCTGATGAATGGAGGCCACCTGTCCCAGCGGCAGGGTGACCGGAGCGCCGGTGGGACCGGGTATCACCAGCGGCAGCCGCTCCAGGTCCACCGTCCGCTCCCGGGCTTCCGGCGCGAGCCGCACGGTGACGTCCCGGGTCTCCCCGGCGGGGTCCACCCAGTCTCCCGCGTCGATCCCGGCAAAGGCGGGCCGGAGCGACTGGGCCACCTGCGCGACCGTTACCCCAAGCGAGCCGGCCAGGCCGCGGCGCAGCTCGACCACAAGCTCGGGACGCTCGCCCCGGGTGGAGAGGCCCACGTCCACCGCTCCGGGCACCTTGCGAACCAGACCGGCGGCCCGGGTGGCGAACCGGGTCAGCACCGTGGGATCGTCTCCCCGCATCTCCACCTGAATCTGCTTCATGGCGCCGCCGAAGCCGCTGGTGAACACCGACACCTCGGCCCCACCCACGTGGGACAGCTCCTCCCGCAGCATCTCGCCCAGGCGGTCCTGGCTGATGCTCCGCTCCTTCTTCGGCACCAGCCGCACGTAGGTCAGGGCCTGATCCACTCCCGGCGCCATCAACGGAATCGGTGTGCCGATCCCGGTGTAGGTGTACGCCACCTCCGGATGCCTCCGCGCGATCCGCTCCACTTCCTCGGACTTGAGCCGGGTGTATTCCAGGCTGGACCCTGGAGGCGCCTCGATGATGAAGTTGATCTCGCTCCGGTCACTGATGGGGATGAATCCCGCGCCGCCCAGAGTGGCCTGCAGTGCAATCGCGCCGAAGAACGAGCCCAGCGCGATGAGCACCATTGCCAGCCGGTGGTCCAGCGCCCAGGCGATGACTCCCTGATAACGCTCGGCCTGCCGGTCGAACCAGTGGTTGAATCGCTCGAGAGTCCGTGCGATGGGGTTCCGCCGCTCGTGCGACTCGGTCTGGGGATCGGCCCAGTAGGCCGACAGCATAGGATCGAGCGAGAAGCTGACGAAGAGCGACACCAGCACGGCGCAGGCGATGGTCAGCGCGAACGGCTTGAACCACTGGCCCGCGATGCCGTACATGAACGCTACCGGCACGAACACCGCCACGATGGAGAAGGTCGTGGCCGCCACCGCGAGCCCGATCTCATCCGTTGCCTCGTGCGACGCCCGCAGGTGGTCCTTTCCCATCTCGATGTGGCGGACAATGTTCTCCCGCACTACGATGGCGTCGTCGATCAGGATGCCGATCGCCAGCGACAGTCCCAGCAGCGACATGGTGTTGAGGGTAAACCCGAAGGCCCATACCGCGATGAAGCTGGCCAGCACCGACACCGGCAGCGCCAGGCCGGTAATCACAGTGGAACGCCACGAGTTCAGAAAGAGAAAGACCACCAGCACCGTGAGCAGGGCGCCCTCGATCAGCGCCTCCTGGACGTTCGCCACGGCGGTGTGTACCCGGAGTCCGGCGTCCTGCACCACCTCCAGCTCGACACCCGGCGGCATCCGCTGCTGCAGGACCGCGATGTGCTCGTGTAGG
>DATKJJ010000296.1:0-2951 GCA_035543695.1 Gemmatimonadales bacterium
GGGAAAGACAAGGAGCCGGTGTATGCCGTGGACGACATTTCGGGAATGCTGTTTCTGAGAACCGGGCCGGGCACGGTCGTGGGGTATCGGTTGTAGAAGTCTCCAGTCCTCAGTCGCCAGTCGCCAGTTCTCAGGTCCGACAACGGACGACTGGCGACTGACGACTGCCCGCACGACTTGAGACTGCCTATACAAAGAGGTGGTGGTGCAACATGTTAGCACCACCACCTCTAGTACATTCTAACTAGCTAACCTGAGTGTTAGAGTGCCCCGGCTGAGCGAGTCGTGCTGTCGTTGTAAGACTTGTCCTGGTAGGTGGTGGGATGGGCGGCATTTCCCTGGCGGTTACGCCACCAGCGCCAAGCCAGCATTCCAACCCCGGCCAATGCCGCATTTCGTATCCTGCTGCCGCTGAAGGTGTCGTTCCTCACCCTGCGGCCCCGGTTCCTGTTGCCCAATCCGAACATAGTTCCTCTCCTCTGCTGGAGTCGCCGCTACATCGCGGTACTCCTATAAGGTACCGGCCAAGCTCCCTGAGACAGTGATGGTGAACACAGTGGCCTTAATTCTCGAACTCCCACCTCACCCCGAAGTTGCTGCCGTAGCTTGGAATCCGAAAACCGGGCACGTAGGTCAGGTCGGTGGATCCCAGGTTGGTTCGGTCCCAATAGATGTAGAAACGGTCGAGCTGCACCTGAACCAGGCTGCGCAAGAATGTTGCCCCGTGCAATTCGATCGGCGCTCCCAGGGAATCCCGTCCGATCACTCCGGTTCCCCACGTCTCCAGGCTGAGTCGCAGCTTCAGGTCGAAAATGCCACTGGGAAATTGACGGAGGAATTTTGACCGAATCGTGGCCGCGTTCATCGAGTGGGTAGGAGGAAGTCCTTCCGGCGCCACGTCCCCTACGGGATCGCTGTACCAGCTTTCCAGGGTGAGCCATTGCAGAGGTGCGATCCTGACCGACGCCGTAATCCATTCCGTGCTGGACGACGGCCCGATTTGAGCAACTTCAGGAAAATCGGCATAGCCGAGCGGACTGAACGCCGAGGTGCGAGCGTAGGACACCTGAAACCCCAGGCGCCCTCGGGCCCAGCCCAGCGCGCCCTGCAGGTCGTGCACGTCCTGTTCCGGATCGGTGAGAATCGAAGGCGCAGCAACCATTTTGCCCAACCGCGCGCTGCCGGTCAGCGCCAGTCCTCGCAACGGCTCCAGTCCGGCAGCGAGAGTTGCGTAATCGCTGGCCCTGCCGCCGAAGTGTTTCAGGTGCACCAGCTCCGCGCTGGCGCTGAAGGGACCGACCGGGTTGAGCCCCGCATTGATCCTGGCATCCAGCGGTGTCCAGCGGGTCCGGTGGAAGGCGGAGCCGCCCAACGTAAGCCGCGAGGTCCGGTAGCTGAGGAGTCCGCCCAGCTGGTCGATCTGCTGATCCAGGCCGTCGCCGTCCCAGGAGGTGTGGGAATAGATGATATCGGCCCGGGGGCCCAGCTCGTTCAGCTCTTTGCGCAGCGATAGCCGGAGCTGTGCGTCGTAGCGCTTGGCGTTGTAGCCAGGACCGATGGTGTCGTCCACCCCAGCGTCGTTGATCACGAATGGACGCCGGTTGGGCGCCGTGCGGATCAGCTGATACTGCAGACCCACCCACGAGGTGGGGTGATAACTCCCTTGGGCCCAGAGCTGCGTGTTGGAGTAGGTGCTGCCGATCACCGCCTGGGTGGGCGAGCTCAGATAATCCCCGGCCAGGGTAAAGCCAAGGCCGTTAGTGAAGCGACGCTCCAGCGCGGCATCGTAGCGGGCGAAGCTGTTGTCGCCCCGGGCTATTGCGATGCGGGAACGGGCGGCCAGATGATCGTTGCGGCGGGTGAACAGGTGGACCCGAAGCTGCCCCGGCCAGCGCTCGACTTCAATACGGTCGAGGAACACCAGAGAAATCAGGACTGGATCCACCGATACGCTGTCGATCCCCGCCGCGACGTAGGGCATGCCGTCGAGGAAATATTCGACGGACGAGGCACCCCGAGCCTGGAAGTTGACCGGCTCCGGCCGGCCGATGTAACCACCGCGCCAGAGGTAGACGCCCGGGACCTGGGTCAGGAGATCGCCCAGGGTGGCCGCGTGTCCCCATTCGATCGAGTCCCGGGTAAAGACAATCCGAGTGAGCGCGGGCCGGGGGCCTTCAACCCGGAGGAGCGGAAGCACCGGCACCCGGACATTCCCCTCGGCCTGCTCCCTGAGGTAGCGCTCTGTGGTATTGAACGAGTCTGCGGCGGCGGAATCGGCCGAGGCGGAGTCCTCTGCCTCTTCGTCCGGGAATTGAGCCGATAGGCGGGGTGGAGAAAAGAGAAGCGTGAGCGGGAGAAGAAAGAGCGTGAGGAGGAACCTCACGTTGTTCCGCTCCCGCTTACGCTTTTTTTCTATCGCCACGGGCGAGAACAAACTCGGTAAACAGCCGCACCCCCATGCCCGTGGGTCCTTTTACCCTGGCCGGCTCCTCCCGCTCGGTATACGCCGTGCCGGCGATGTCCAGGTGAGCCCAGGGGAACCCATCCACGAACTCGCGCAGGAACCAACCGGCCGAGATGCTGCCGGCGGGCCTGCCGCCGCTGTTCTTGACGTCCGCAATATCGGACTTCATCAGCTCGCGGTAGTCCTCCCAGAGCGGCAGCGGCCATACCCGCTCCCCCGCCTTCTCTCCGGCCGCGCGGACCTCGTCGACCAATCGCTCGTCGCTGCCCATGACACCTGCCGCGGTATGTCCCAGGGCGACGACGATCGCCCCCGTGAGGGTGGCGATGTCGATCACCGCCGCCGGCTCGTAGCGGCGGGCGTAGGAGAGTGCGTCGCAGAGAATGAGCCGGCCTTCCGCATCGGTGTTGATGATCTCGATGGTCTTTCCCAGATGACTGGTCACCACGTCACCCGGCTTGACCGCGGTGCCGCTCGGCATGTTTTC
>DATKJJ010000297.1:0-2368 GCA_035543695.1 Gemmatimonadales bacterium
ATAAACGATCTTGCATCCTGCGCTCCGGGCAGCGGTGAGGCTCCGTCTGATCGGCTCCACCACTTCCTTTATAGGAGTGATGTCGATGCCGGCTCGCTGAAACATCCCGCCCTCGGTCCCAAAGTCGTTCTGCATGTCCACCACGATGAGCGCGGTCTGTGCCGGATCGATCGAAATCGGCCCAGGCTCAGCCATCACTGTCACGACGTTCGCGGTCACTGCTCTGGATGTCGTCGCCACGATTCTCACTCCGTCGGTCAGAAACCAATTGCGAGCTGTACCTGCTACCCTACAGTCCGGGGAAGCATTGGTCCAGTGGGGCGGACGGAGTTTGACTGCCCGCGGTTGACTCCCTCGTGCTCAGGCTGCATGCTAGAGCGAATCTTCAATCCCGACCAACAGCGCTCTCCCACTGTTCACCTGGAGGGTCTCACCATGGCGTCCGTCCTCGTCACCGGAAGCAGCTCCGGCATCGGCCGGGCGACGGCGCTCGCGTTCGGCCGAGCCGGGCATCGGGTCCATGCCACGATGCGCGACCCGAGTCGGGGCGACGAGCTCCGGAAGACGGTAGAGCAGGAGAAGCTCCCGATCTCCCTCTCGACGCTGGACGTGGACTCCGATTCCTCGGTGCGGGAGGCGGTCGGCCGGATCATCCGGGAAAACGGACCGATCGACGTACTGGTCAACAACGCCGGATTCGCGCCGATCGGCTCGGTGGAGGAGACACCGCTCGGCGTGTTCCGCGCGGTGATGGAGACCAACTACTTCGGGGTCATCCGCTGCATCCAGGCGGTGGTGCCGAGCATGCGAGAGCGGCGGAGCGGCTGCATCATCAACGTCTCATCCATCTCCGGCCGGATCGCGATGGCGCCGATGACGCCGTACCAGGCGAGCAAGTTTGCACTGGAGGGACTGAGCGAAGGCCTGGCCCAGGAGCTGAAGCCGTTCAACATCCGGGTCGCCATAGTCGAGCCGGGCATCATCGACACTCCCGCCGCCCGGCTCATCGCCGATTACCACAGCCACTCGTCCTACCCGCACGAGCAGCGTTTCGCCGCCCTGTTCACCGCCAGTCTCCAGACCGAGCGCCCGGCCTCCATGGTGGGCCAGACGATACTGGAGATCGCGGAGAGCGGCACCTGGCAGCTGCGGCATCCTGCCGGTCCCGATGGCGCGGCCTTTCTCGACTGGCGGAAGAGCCTGAACGATGAGGAGTGGGTCGCCTGGGGGGCGCTGGACGACGATGCGTGGTATCAGAGAATGAAACAGGACTTCGGCATGGACCTCAGGCCGCTGGCGCCTACTGGTTAGCCGTCTCCGCTTTTCCTATTTCGTCCGACGCCGCTTTTTCCCTCCGGGCCAGCATCAGGAATGGTAGCGCCACCAGCTGGATCGCCGCACACACCAGGTACGATCGGGCGTAGCCATAGACATCGGCCACCCGCCCCAGCGCCGGCTGGCCTGCTACGCCTCCGGCCGAGCTCATCAGGTTGTCGAATGAGAGCACCGTCGCCCGCTGCTGGCTGGGTATGATGCCGTTGATGTAGGTCTGGCGGATGGGCATGCCGAGCGCGAAGCTGAGTCCCCAAATCACAACCAGCCCCAACGCCAGGTCAAAGTTCCGGGTCAGTCCCAGGGCGAGCAGGCACAGCGAGCTGGTCAGGTAAGTGGCGATGAGTGCGCCGCTGCGGCGGCGGAATCCCCGGCCGAGATGGGGCACCAAAACTCCGGCCAACATTTGGGTGCCGGCCACGATCGCCGCGGACAAGGAAGCGACCGCGAAGGCATTGGGGTTGCCGTACAGCTGGAGCAGGTAGGGCTGCAAGGCGTAGAAGCCGTAGATGCTGACTCCGCCTGCAAAGAGCGCGGCCAGCATGAGCCAGCGCACCGGCGGATTGCCCCATCCGCTCTCGATCGAGACCCGGAGTGTCTGCCGTACTTCCTTGACCATGCCACCCCGCCGGTTGGGGGTGAAGCCGAGATCCTTCATCCAGATGAATGCCGCCAGCAGTGTGAGGCCGAGCGTCACCGAGCGCATGATGTAGGGCACCCCCAGATTGGTCGTCTGCGCGACGAAACCGCCCGTCAGCGAGCCGCCCAGCATCGCGGCACCGCCCACTACCTGTCCCCGAGCCAGCACCGACTGAAGGCTGTCCCTCACGCCCGCGAAGGTGAGCGCGTCAACCAGCCAGGCCTCGGTTGCGCCGGAGAAGAAGGTGAAGCCGAGGCCGAGCAGCACCGACGCGATGGCCCAGCCCCAGAGCGGAGCGTTGGTGCGCCACATCCAGAGGTAGAGCAGGGTGGACACCAGGAGCGTCGCGGCGCCGAGCAGGTACGACATGCGGCGGCCCCAGGTGTCGGCCACCAC
>DATKJJ010000298.1:0-5459 GCA_035543695.1 Gemmatimonadales bacterium
GGGATCCGCGCCGGCAGAATGAGTTCGAGCATTGGATAGGTTCGCGCGGCGTTGCGCTGGCCGAGGCCTCGGGCTGTCGGGTGCTGATCAACACCACCCCGCTGGGGCTCAACCCGGCGGATCCACTTCCAATCGACGTGGGCCGGTTTCCCCGGGCGGACGTAGCCTTCGACATGGTCTATGCGCCCGGCGAGACCAGCTGGATCCGCAGCGTGCGACCGCGGGTGCGCCGCTCTGCAGACGGCCGCGCCATGCTGGTAGCTCAGGGGGCCGCCGCCTTCGAGCGTTGGTTTCCCGGCAAGCGCGCTCCGGTCGAAGTGATGCGAGCAGCGGTAAATGGCGCACTCCGTTAGGGACACACTTGCCCGGGTCGAACGCTGGCTGCTGCCGCCGGCGTGCCTGCTTTGCCACGAGCCGGTGCCCGAGCGGGAAAATGACAGCCTGATCTGCAGCGTGTGCCGCTCGCGCTGGCGTCCTGTGCCCCATCCGCTGTGCCACCGGTGCGGGCAGCCCAGCCTGCGGGATCTCGACTGCCGTCTGTGTCAACAATGGCCTGCCGGGCTGTCCCGGGTCCGCAGCGCGGTGTGGCTGGAGGGCTCCGCCAGAGCTGCGGTGCACCAGCTGAAGTACGAAGGTTGGAGCCGGGCTGCCGAGGCGCTGGCGTTGCCCATGCGGCACCTCGAGCCATTGACGGCGGGGGTATCCTTGTTACCGATACCACTGGGAAAGCGGCGTCTCAGGGTCCGGGGGTACAATCAGAGTGAGCGGATTGCCACGGCTCTGGGCGCGCTCACAGGAGTGCCTGTCCGGTGCAATGCACTACGGCGGGTGCGAGAGACGCCGACCCAGACCGCGCTCACTCCCGAGGCGCGCCACGCCAATGTTGCGGAGGCCTTCCAGGCCGCGGACGTGACCGGACTCAGCGTAGTACTGGTGGACGATGTGTTCACCACCGGGGCCACGCTGGCATCGGCTGGAGCGGCGTTGGCTGCCGCTGGCGCCGCGCGGATCGAAGCGGTGACGTTTGCCCGGGCGAGCCAGGAGCTGGCTCATGACTGAGCGGATCCCTGGCTGCGATCAGGATGACGAGACGCGAGACGCGCGACTCGGGACTCGCGACTACTAAGAGGAGAGCAATGCCCATTCGCATCGGCATCAACGGCTTTGGCCGGATCGGTCGGAACGTGGTCCGCGCCGCCAAGGCCATGCGGGTCAGCGACCTCGATTTCGTCGCGGTCAACGACCTGACCGACACCAGAACGCTCGCGCACCTGCTCAAGTACGACTCCGTTCACGGTCACTTTCAGGGAGACGTGACGCCTGAATCCGACGGCATCGGCGTGGACGGCGATTCCATCCGGGTGCTCTCCGAGAAGGATCCCGCCAAGCTCCCCTGGAAAGATCTCGGCGTCGACATCGTGCTCGAGTCGACCGGGCGGTTCACCGATCGGGACCAGGCTGCGCTCCACCTCAAGGGCGGGGCCAAGAAGGTCATCATCTCCGCGCCGGCCAAGAAGGAAGACATCACCATTGTCTATGGAGTGAACCACAAGTCGTACGATGCGGCCAAACATCACGTAATCTCGAATGCGAGCTGCACCACCAACTGTCTGGTTCCGGTGGTGAAGGTGATCCTGGATCGGTTCGGCTTCGTCAGCGGCTTCATGACGACCATTCACTCGTACACCAACGATCAGCAGATTCTCGATCTCCCCCACAAAGACCTGCGGCGGGCCCGGGCGGCCGCCCTCTCCATCATCCCTACCACAACCGGAGCCGCCAAGGCCACGTCGCTGGTGCTGCCGGAGGTCAAAGGGAAGATCGACGGCGTCTCCCTCCGGGTGCCCACGCCTGATGTCTCGGTCGTTGCGCTGACCTGCGTGGTGCAGAAGGCCACTTCGGCCGACGAGGTCAATGCGGCCTTCCGCGAAGCGGCCAAGTCCGGGCCGCTGCAGGATGTGCTCGCGGTGAGTGAAGAGCCTCTGGTCTCGGTGGACTACATCGGCTCGCTACAATCGAGTACGGTGGATGCGATGTCGACCAATGTGGTCAACGGGACGTTGGTCAATGTCACCTCGTGGTACGACAACGAAATGGGCTACTCGGCCAGGTGCGTTGACCTGCTGCGCTATATCGGAAACACCCGGTGAAGCGCTCGCTCGAATCGCTGGACAAGTCATCGCTGGAAGGCCGTCGCGCGCTGGTGCGGGTGGACTTCAACGTTCCACTCAAGGACGGCAAGGTCACCGACGATACCCGCATCCGGGCCGCGCTCCCGACCATCAAATACCTCCGGGAGCGGGGAGCCCGATTGGTGCTGCTCTCACATCTCGGCCGGCCCAAGAACGGACCGGATCCCAAGTACTCCATGCAGCCGGTGGTGCGCGCCCTGGAAAAGCTGCTGGGCTCGCCGGTCACTTTTCTGCCCGACCCCACCTCGAGCGAGGCCGCCACCCTGACCCGGCGGCTGCCTCGGGGCGGCGTGGCGGTGGCAGAGAACACCCGGTTTTATCCCGGCGAGGAAAAGAACGATCCTGACTTGGCTCAGCGGTTTGCCGCCCTGGGCGACCTCTACGTCAATGATGCGTTCGGCTCCGCCCATCGGGCCCATGCCAGCACCGAAGCCATTGCCCGGACCCTGAAACCAGCGGTCTCCGGGTTTCTCATGGAGCGGGAGCTGCGCTATCTGGGGGAGGCGCTGCACCAACCCAAGCGGCCCTTCGTGGCGGTAATGGGAGGAGCCAAGATCAGCGGCAAAATCGATCTGGTCGAGGCGCTGCTGCCCAAGGTCGATGAGATTCTCCTCGGTGGGGCGATGGCCTGCACTTTCTTCAAAGCGATGGGACTCGAAACCGGCAACTCCTTGGTGGAGCCCGATCGGCTCGACTTGGCTCGTGAGCTGATGCAGAAAGCCGGAAAGAAGCTGGTCCTGCCGGAGGGTGGCGTCGTGGCCCGCGAGCTATCCCCCAACGCCGAGACACGAGTCGTGCGTCGCGACGCTATCCCGCAAGGGTGGGCCGTCTACGACATCGATCCCGCGACGGAGAAGCGGTTCGGCGCCAGCATTGAGAAGGCCGGGACGGTGGTATGGAACGGCCCGATGGGCGTGTTCGAAACACCGCCGTTCGACCACGGCACTCTTGCAGTGGCACGGTCCATGGCCCAGGCCACCGCGAACGGGGCAGTGACGGTGATTGGTGGCGGTGATTCCGCAGCGGCCGTGGCCCAGGCCCAACTCAATGACAAGATCACCCATGTCTCTACCGGAGGCGGCGCGTCGCTCGAATTTCTCGAGGGTAAGGAGCTTCCTGGCGTGGCCGCACTGGATGAAGTGTGATGGGCATATTGGATAGATCCCTCGCTCCGCCCGGGATGAGCTTGCGCTATGAATGAGCGCAAACTCACCTTTGCGGCCAATTGGAAGATGAATCACGGTCCTGCGGAGGCGCGCGCATTTGCCGAGAAGTTTCTGGCGCTGACGTCTCCGATGGAGGGCAGGCAACTCTGGTTCTTTCCTGCGGCGCTGTCGATTGCCCCGCTGGCTGATGCCCTGAAGGGACGCTCCGACGTGACCGTAGGCGCCCAGAACGTTCACTGGGAGCCCAAGGGTGCGTACACCGGCGCCATTTCTATTCCGATGGTCACAGAGGTAGGAGCCAGGTTGACCCTGGTAGGCCACTCGGAGCGCCGTCACCTGTTCGGGGAAACCGACGAGCAAGTTGGGCGAAAGACCCGGGCCGCGCTGGCCGCCGGAATCACGCCGCTGGTGTGCGTGGGAGAAACCCTGGCCGAGCGCGATGGTGGGCGAACGGAACACATCATCGTGCGGCAGCTGAGTGCGGTGCTGGCGGCGCTCCGGTCTCAGGACTGGGAGCAGGTTGTGCTGGCGTACGAGCCGGTGTGGGCCATTGGCACCGGTAAGAACGCCACGCCGGATGACGCGGCACAGATCCACGAGCTGATCCGGATGGAGCTGGGGCGCAAAGGTGTCGGCCATCGAGTTCCTATCCTCTATGGAGGCAGCGTGAGCCCGGCCAACGTAGCCTCGTTGCTGAGCCGGCCCCAGCTCGACGGTGTCCTGGTCGGCGGCGCCAGCCTCAATCCGGAGAGCTGGACCGAGGTGATCGACCGCGGCTCCAAGGCCACAGTCCGACCGTCCGGCGGGTTCGATCTGATAGAAGGCTAGCGCCGCACTCGGCTTCGCCGTGCAACGGCGCCCCCATCATGCCCGAGCTTCCCGACATCACCCTGTACCTGGAGCAGCTGACCCCCCGCATTCTGGGCCAGCAGCTGCTCCGCTTGGTGTTTCGCAGCCCATTCATCTTGCGGTCGGTAGAGCCTCCCCCTTCGGCCTTCGAGGGAAAGCGGGTGACCGGACTACACCGGCTGGGCAAGCGGATTGTGTTGCAGTGTGAAGACGAGCTCTTCATCGTGATTCACCTGATGATTGCGGGCCGGCTGCGCTGGAAGCCGCCGGAGGCCAAGCCGGGAGGGAAGCTGGTGCTGGCCACGCTGGAGTTTCCCCATGGCTCACTGCAGCTCACCGAGGCCGGGAGCAAACGGCGAGCCTCGATTCATCTGGTGGCCGGGTCCGAACAGCTTCGGGGGTTTGAGCGCGGTGGGCTGGAAGTGCTGGACGCCCGGTTCGAGGATTTCGCTGGGCGGCTCCGCTCCGAGAATCACACGCTCAAGCGCGCCCTCACCGACCCGCGGCTCTTCAGCGGGATCGGCAATGCGTACTCCGACGAGATTCTGCACCGGGCCCGGATGTCACCGCTGGCTCTTACCGGCAAGCTGACCGACGAGCAGGTGGCGACCCTGTTCGACGCTACCCTGGCGACCTTGAAGGAATGGATCGAGCGCCTGCGGCAGGAGGCCGGAGACCGCTTTCCGGAAAAGGTCACAGCCTTCCGGGAAGGGATGGCGGCGCATGGCCGTTTCGGAAAACCCTGCCCGGTTTGCGGATCTCCGATTCAGCGGATCCGCTACGCCGATAACGAGACCAACTACTGCGCCCGCTGCCAAACGGGAGGGCGTCTTCTGGCCGACCGGGCCCTTTCGCGGCTGCTGAAGCAGGATTGGCCGAGGTCGATTGATGAGGTGGAGTAGGTAGTCGCGAGTCACGAGTCACGAGTCGCGAGTAAACGATCACAGGTCTGTCAAAATGGGAATCGGTACGGTTCGGGGCGAAGTGATACGAGTTCCGCAGGCGATGCCCGACATTCTGCTTATGGGGAACTACCGACAGCTTAAGGTCTGGGGAAAAGCGCACACCCTTGCCTTAGGCGTATACCGCACGACCCGCATCTTTCCTTCTGAGGAGAAGTACGGACTGGCTGCGCAGTTGAGGCGAGCATCTGTCTCTGTCGTCTCAAATATCGCCGAGGGAGCTGGAAGGCAGAGCGATCGGGAGCAAATGCGCTTTCTGCGGATTGCCAGAGGGTCTGTGCATGAGCTGG
>DATKJJ010000299.1:0-2666 GCA_035543695.1 Gemmatimonadales bacterium
TCGTTGAGGAGCCGGAGTTCGATCCCAACGGCGCTCCGCGCTGGGAGCGCAGCAGCCCGCAGCCGAACGTCGTCGTTCTGCGGCCGCATTCGCCCATACAGGCACCTGGCTTTCACGCCGACCAGCTGCCACTCCTCGAGCCGCTCATCGCCCAGCTGGCCGACGAGCTGGAAGGGCGAACCATCGTGACGTGGTTGTATACCCCGATGGCACTCCCTCTGGCCCAGGCCCTGGCTCCCGCTGCGATGGTCTATGACTGCATGGATGAGCTCTCGCTCTTCCTCGGTGCTCCACCCGAACTGCTGAGCCGTGAGGCGGCGCTCATCGAGTGTGCCGATGTCATGTTCACCGGAGGTCCCAGCCTGTTTCGGGCAAAGCAGACCCGCCACGCGAACGTGCACTGCTTTTCCAGCAGCGTAGATGCGGCTCACTTTCGGTTCCGGGAGCGGGAAGTCGAGGACGCCGAAGATCAGGCCGCTATTCCGCACCCCCGGCTGGGGTTCTATGGCGTGATCGACGAGCGGCTGGACCTTCCATTGATCGATTTCATCGCCGAGGCACGCCCGCACTGGCATATCGTGCTGGTGGGTCCGGTGGTCAAGATAGATCCCACCAGCCTTCCGCGCAGAGACAACATTCACTACTTCGGACAGCGTACCTACGACGAGCTGCCTCGCTACCTGGCCGGCTGGGATGTCTGCCTCCTTCCTTTTGCCCGAAATGATGCCACCCGGTTCATCAGTCCGACCAAGACGCTGGAATACATGGCGGCGGAACTGCCCATCGTCAGCACACCGATCACCGATGTGGCTGAGCCGTATGGCGACATCGTTTATCTCGGTAACACTCCCGGCGAGTTCCTCGCCGCCTGTGATGCGGCACTGAAGGCAGGGCCTGCCGAGCAGGCCAGCCGGATCGCCGCGATGCGCCGGGTGCTGGCAGGCACCTCTTGGGATGTCACAGCCTCAGCGATGGAGAAACTCTTGGCTGCCGCAGTGGTCCAAAAACCCGCCGTGCCGGCCTCAGCACTTTGAAAGGAACTAGGGCCTCAGAATGCCAGTTCGAAATCTGAACACCTCGGAATCAATCGTACCGGTAGTCGTCATTGGGGCAGGTCCCACCGGCTTGAGCGCGGCCTATCATCTCGGGCGAGACTCGATCCTGCTGGAGCAGGCCGATCGGGTTGGGGGATGGTGCCGCTCTATCGAGGACAACGGCTTCACCTTCGATATGGCCGGGCACATCATGTTCTCCACCGACCCCTATGTCCACGAGATGTATCAGTTGCTGCTAGGGGACAACGTCCACTGGCAGGACCGAGAGGCCTGGATCTACAGCAAGCAGGTCTTCACCCGCTACCCGTTTCAGGGAGCCCTGTACGGCTTACCACCGGAGGTCATCAAGGAGTGCATCGTCGGAGCAATCGAAGCCCGATTCGGGAGTCTCACCGCCAAGAAGCCGGCCGCCGATAAAGGAACCAACGGCGACTACACGGGGACCGAGCGCCGGGGCATGTTCGAGCCACTGATGAAGGCCAACGGCACGCGCAAGCCGCGCACCTACACCGGCGCCGAGCGCCGGCTCAACGCCCATAAGGGAACTCCCAAGAGCTTTGAGGAATTCATCTATAAGGTGTGGGGCCGGGGGATCGCGAAGCATTTTGCCGTCCCCTACAATCAGAAGCTCTGGGCGGTTCCGCTGGAGGAGATGGAGACCTCCTGGCTCGGTGGGCGGGTGCCTCTCCCCAATCTCGAAGAGATGATCGAGGGCGCGCTGTCCCCATCGCCCAAGCCGATGGGACCCAATGCCCGATTCGGATACCCGGTGCGCGGTGGTTTCCAGGCGCTGATGAACGGGTTCCTCCCGCACCTCAAGGGCGATCTTCGGCTGCAGACCAGAGTCATTCAGGTTTCGCCCTCGCGGCACACAGTGACCCTCTCCGACGGGACTGTTCTGCCTTACGAATTCCTGATCAGCACCATGCCCCTCCCCGCATTAATCCAGGTTATCGGTACGGAGGCTCCAGCCGAGGTACGGAGGGCAGCAGCAGGCCTCAGACACGTCTCAGTCCGTTGCGTCAACATCGGGGTGGGACGGGAGAACCTGACCGAGAAACATTGGATCTACTATCCAGAGGATCCGGTCTTTCATCGGATTTTCGTGCAGGGAAACGCCAGTCCGCACTGTAATCCCCCCGGAGGCTTTGGACTGACCTGCGAGATCACCTATTCCGAGGCCAAGCCTCTCCCCTGCGATGGCGAGGCGCTGATTCAGCGTTGTATCGAAGACTGTCACCGGGTTGGGTTCTTCCAGCCGGGAGATCCTATCTGGGCTGCTAACCAGGTCGATATGCCGGTAGCCTATGTAGTCTACGATCATGACCGGGCTCGAAACGTGAACGTGCTCCGGGAGTGGCTCTCCGCCCAGGACATCGTGCTCGCCGGACGCTACGCCGAATGGGAGTACTACAACTCCGATCATGCGTTCATTGCCGGCAAGAAGGCGGCGGAGCAGGTGGCCGAGCTCCAGCGGCAGCAGCAGTATGTGAATCCAGCATCCATGACGGCACCTGCCCAGTAGTCTCACCCAGACTTCACAGCATGCCGTGAGCGGGAGAGCCACGATCTGGTTCTCCCGCTTACCGTTTACTGCATGCGCTCCCCGTA
>DATKJJ010000300.1:0-7749 GCA_035543695.1 Gemmatimonadales bacterium
TGGAGCTGCTGGCACCCTATCTCGAGATTCAGCGGATTCGCTTCGGTGAGCGGCTGACCATCGAGGTCGAGATACCCGAGGCCGCCGCGAGCGGACTGATCCCCACCCTGCTGCTGCAGCCTCTGCTGGAGAACGCGGTGGAGCACGGGGTGAGACGGACCGCCGACGCCGCACGGGTGAGGCTCCGGGCCGCGAGGGCAGGAGACCGGCTTCGGATAGAGATTTCCGACAATGGGCCCGGTCCCAACGGCGCCAGAGCCGGCGTTGGGCTCGCCAACACCCGAGCCCGGCTGGCCGCGCTCTATGGCAGCGGACACCATTTCGAGCTCCGGGCGTTGGAGAGTGGAGGCACCCTGGTGACCATGGACCTTCCCTTCCGCACGAATTACCCGCCATGAAGGTGATCCTGGTGGACGACGAGCCGCCCGGCCGGCTGGCCCTGCGCCAGCAGCTTGCGGGATTGCCCGACGCGGAGATCGTCGCCGAGTGCGCTGACGGTGCTTCCGCCATCGAGGCAATCGTCCAGCATGCGCCGGATGTCCTGTTTCTCGACATTCAGCTCGGAGCGGTAAGCGGGCTCGACGTGCTGGAGCGAGTCGGGACCGACGCGGTCCCGGCTATCGTGTTCGTGACCGCGTACGACCGCTACGCGGTTCGCGCCTTCGAGGCCCATGCGGTGGACTATCTCCTCAAGCCGATCGATCCTGACCGGTTTCGAGAGGCCTGGGGGCGTGCCGCCGAACGGGTGGCTCTGGAGACGGATCAGCCGGACAAGCGAATCGCGGCTCTGGTTGGGAACGATGGAGGCCAGCCGCTCGAACGTTTCGTCGTCCGGGAGGGAGGACGGCTCTCGTTCGTACCGGTAGAATCGGTGGACTGGATCGAGGCGGCCGGCAACTACGTCCGGCTACACGCCGCCGGTAAGGAGCATCTGCTGCGGCGGACGCTCGCCGAGCTGTCCGAGCGGCTCCGAGGACGATTTGTCCGGGTCCGCCGGACCGCTCTGGTCAACGCGGACTCCATCGACGCATTGGAGCCGTACGGGAAAGGCAGTTATCTGGTATACCTCAAGAATGGCACCCGGCTCTTGTCCAGCCGGTTTGCCGGACGCGCCCTCCGCGAGCTGCTCAAGACCTAGCGACGAACGCTTGCGCCGCGGTTTACCGCGCCTCGGTAACCCGAATCGGCATCGTCACCATGGTCCGCCCTGCCCACCTGAGCCGCTTCTCTACCGCGAGTGCCGTCTCGTTGTGGAGCCACCGATGGTACCACTTCTCCCGCTTGAAAATCATCTTGCCCGCGAAGAACACGACGTGGGGAAACTCCCGCGCGACCGCCAGGCAAACCCGCTCGGCTTCCGAGACAGCTTCGGTGCCTATTGCCAGGCGGGAGGTAGCCGGTACACCCAGGCCAGCTGCCAACTCTACGTACCTGGCTAACACATCCTCGGTCCGTCGGGTGAGCTCCTCCAGCGCGTGCTCCCCCTTGAACTCGCCCGAGTCGATCACGCCCACACAGATGAAGAGCACACCCTTGAAATGTCCGGGAAAGGTTCGAAACACATTGAGCACAGTGTGAATGCCCACGCCCCCATACGCTCCGACCAGGATTGCGGCCATCGGCTGTTTCGGATCGGGCGACACGGCTGGAGCCGGGGCGCTGGGGAGAGGGAGGTCGTCCAGCTCCTGATACAGCCGGTCCAGCTGGGCATTGACCGCCCGGTAATGCCGGCGAATCACGAAGCAGAGGGTGATGACGAGCGTGGTGATAACCACGGTGATCCATCCTCCGGCGGAGAACTTCTCGTACAGGGTCACCAGGAGGATTGTGCCACAGAGAGCGAGCCCGAGCGCGAAGAGCCCAATTCGCGTCCGCCATTCGGGCCGGACCTTCCGGTGTCGGAGCCAGAACCGGAGCATGGCCAGCATCGACAAGGAAAAGGTGAGGAACACGTTGATGCTGTACATCACGACCAGATGGCTCACGTCGCCTATGGTGTACAGCAGCGCCGCGAGGGCTGCAAACCCCATCAGGAGAATTCCGTTCTGGGTAGTAAGCCGCTCGGAGAGCGCGGCGAATCGATGAGGAACCCAGGAATCGACGGCCATGTTGGCCAGGACCCGTGGGCCGTCGATGAATCCGGCTTGGGCTGCCACCACCAGGAGCATTGCCTCGGACAAGAGCGTCAGCACGACAAAGGTGCCCCCAAAGGGCAGGCCGGCGGCAAGAGTCTCGGCGAGCACCGCGTTCATGGTTTTCCCCGGAACCGGCGTCACGTGCCACATCAGGTAACACAAGAGGAGACCCGCGGCGGTGAAAGCCAGTGAGGTACCCATGTAAATCATGGTTCGCTTTCCGGTCTCGACCTTGGGCTCCCGCATGATCGGCAACCCATTGGAGACCGCCTCGATGCCGGTGTAGGTACCGCCACCGAGCGAGTAGGCCCTCATGAACAGCAGCAGCAGTCCGCCCAGCCCCAATGAGGCAGCACCCTGTTCGAAACCTTTGCGCACCGCCTCGCCGGTGGCCGGAAGCTCGGGAAGGTGGCCCAGAACGCCCCCCCCGATGACCACGGCGTGGGTCAATAGAAAGAGCAGAAAGGCTGGAAGCAGAGCCAGAACCGACTCCCGCACGCCCCGGATGTTCAAGGCCATGAGCAGCAGAATGCACCCGAACTCCAACCCGAGCTTGTACGCCTGCCACTCCGCGGGCAGGAAGCTGAACAGCGCATCGCCGGCGGCAGCTATCGAGATCGCGATCGTGAGCACATAGTCAACCAGGAGCGCCGCCCCGGAGACGACCCCCACATTGGGGCCGAGCAGGCTGCTGGCCACCACATAACCGCCGCCACCGGAAGGAAACTCCTCGATGATCCGCCGGTATGCGGCAGAAATCAGCAGCACCGTCACAGCAGTCAGTGCCGCGAGAGCTATCGCCAGGTAGGTGTGACTGCCGAGAGCCCTGAAGGCCTCCTCGGGGCCGTACGCGGAGGAAGAGAGGCCGTCCGCCCCGAGCCCCACCCAGGCCAGGAAGGGGATCAGCGAGAGCCGGTGAAACAGCCGACGGTCGTGCAGGTCACGCGGTTTCCCAATCAGCAACTGCCGAAGCCGTCGGCCTGAGCTAACCGGCTGCAAGGGAGCGTCGGTCACAAGTCTCCTTGTCGTTGGATGACGAGGATACCGCGGCCGAGCGGTGCTGTCAGGCGGGCAGAAAGAATCTTTACAGAATCTTGATGCGACCCGCTCTAGCTTTCGGGTAGACACGGAAGGTGGGCAGGATGACACGGAACACTCTGAAGGAATACGGCTGGGCGATCGGCATCATCGGTGCTGCCACCGGTATCGCCCTCGCTCTGCGTCCGTACCTGCAGACCATAGATGTGGCAATGCTGTACCTGCTGGCGGTAGTCGTGATCGCGTACCGGCACCGTCGGGGTCCGGCTCTGATGGCATCGGTTCTCAGCATCGCGGTGTTCGATTACGGATTCGTGCCACCGTTCTACACCTTCAACGTTCACAACACGGCGTTCTTCCTCACCTTCGCGGTGATGCTCGTGGTCGCCATGGGCATGAGCGAGCTCACCGGGCGAATCCGGGAACAGGCGGAGGAGGCGAGCGAAGGAGAACAGTTGGCGGCGGCCCAGTATACCCTGAGCCGGGAGCTGGCAGCCGCATCCGGCCTGGACGAGGAGGTGACGATTGCGGCGCGCCACATCTCCGAGGCCGGCGAGGGCGAGGCGCTCATGCTGCTGAGCGATGCGACTGGGTCAGCCCACCCGGGCAGTGTGGGGCTCGACGCGGTGGACAGTGTCACCGTGCGAGTCGCGGCCCGAATGGCCCTCGAGCAGGGAGAAAGTGCCGGCTGGGGGACCACACACGGAGCCGAGGCGGAGGCACTGGTCGTGCCGCTGATGAGCTCGACCCGGGTGATGGGCATCATGATCTTCTATCCTCGAAGCGCTGACGATCTGCTTGCTCCCCAGCGGCGGCGAGTGATCGAGGCGCTGGCAGAGCAGGCGGCCTCCTCGTTCGAACGTGCGCAGCTGACCGAACGCAACGAGCGGGCGAGGGTGGAGGTCGAATCCGAGCGGCTCAGAACCGCGCTTCTGAGCTCGCTCTCGCATGATCTCCGGACGCCCTTGGGCAGCATCGAAGGCGCGGCCAGCAGCTTGCTCCAGGGCTCGGGCTTCCTGTCACCGGATGCTCGCCGGGACATGGCGGAAACGATCCTGGAAGAATCCAGGCGCATGACGAGATTGATCGCCAACCTGCTGGACATGGTGCGGGTGGAAACCGGCGCCCTGATGGTAAGAAAAGAATGGCAACCCTTGGAGGAACCTCTGGGTGTGGCGCTGTTACGCCTGGAGGAACGTCTCGCCGGTCACCCGGTGAAGACCAGACTGCCCGACGCGCTACCGCTGGTCCCGGTTGACGAGCTGTTGATCGAGCAGGTTTTCATCAACCTGCTCGAGAATGCCATCCGCCACACTCCCCCGGATACACCGATCAGCATCTCGGCCTGGCCGGAAGACGGAGCTGTTCTGGTTGAAGTAGCGGACGAAGGTGACGGGATCCCGGAAGGGGAAGAAGAGAACATCTTCCGCAAGTTTCATCGCACCTTCAGCGCTGACCGGACCTCGCCGGCGGGTGGCTCCGGCCTCGGGCTGACAATCTGTCGAGGCATCATCACGGCCCATGGCGGACGAATCTGGCTGGAGCGGAATGGGGGAAAGGGGGCGGCGTTTCGGTTTAGCCTCCCCCTCGACGGGCCCCAGCCCCGTCCGGTGCCGGCAGAAGTCGTCGAGGACTAGTTGACCACGGCAAATCCGTTGGTGCTGCTGATCGAGGACGAGCCCCAGATGCGCCGGTTTCTCGGTGCAACCCTCAGGGCGCATCAGTATCAGGTGGTAGAGACGGCGTCGGCGCGCGAGGGATTGGCCCAAGCTGCCGGCCGCAACCCTGAGATTATCCTGCTCGACCTCGGCCTGCCGGACCGGGACGGTCTCGAGGTTACCCGGGAGCTCCGCCGTTCTACCCGCACGCCGATCATCGTGATCTCGGCCCGGGGGCAGGAGCGCGACAAGGTGAATGCGCTCGATCTGGGCGCCGATGACTATCTGACCAAACCGTTTGGCGTCCCCGAACTGCTGGCGAGAGTTCGAGTGGCCCTCAGACACTCGAGCTTTGCCCCGGGAGGTAATGGCGAAACCAGCTTCGAGACCGGCGATCTCAAAGTCGACCTGGTGCGGCGACAGGTCTTTCGCGCCGGTGAACTGGCCCACCTTACGCCAACTGAATACAAGCTGCTGGCCGCGCTGGTTCGAAACGCCGGCCGCGTAGTTACGCAGCGGCAGCTGCTGCAGGAGGTCTGGGGCTCCAACTACGCGGAGCAGAGTCATTACCTCAGAGTCTATATGGGTCAGCTGCGCCACAAGCTCGAGCGCGATCCCACGCGGCCGCGACTGTTTCTCACCGAGCCCGGTGTAGGGTACCGCCTGGTGGACTGACAACCCTGCGGTAAGCCGTACCGCCGTCCAGCCTCCTCAGCTAGCTTCTTAGCCAGCAAAAAAACCGGAGCCACAAATGAAAACCACGGAGGAAACTCCGGAGCTGGCCGAGACCGAGATCGAGGTCTCCGAGTCAGCCCACGGAAGGGCCGGGTTCCTGGCCGGCATCGTATTCGGCGCGTTTCTTGGTGCCGGACTCGCCCTGCTGTTTGCCCCGGAGCGGGGAGGAGAGATGCGCAAGCGTCTCCGGGGACGGATGCGCGAGCTGCAGTCCGATGCAATGGACAGCCTCGATCGCGCGGGCAGCCGAACCAGCAAGGAGCTGAGCCGGCGCAAGCGGCAGCTCAAGCTTGAACTGGAACGGCTGCGGGAGCGCGCCCGGGAGCGGGCGAAGGAATTGAAGGAGCGCGCGGACTAGTGTTTCGGGAGGTGGCGGCTCAACGCCGCGCCCTCTCGCTTATACGCGGTGTCCATCACTTCGCGCAGGGGGAGTGAGTCAACCAACCGGAGCTGGGTCCTGGCATCCGCGACCCGCTTTCGGTCGGCGTAGATCTCCGCCAGCTCCAGGTGGTGATAGATCCGGGTAGAGTCCAACTCGACTGCTTTCTCCATGTTGTAGATCGCCTGATCCCACGAGGCCTGGTTGAACACCCCGGCTCCCAGGAATTTCTTGGCAAAGAAACGGCTGAAGCCGGAAATGCGCATGATCTCGGCGTTCCAGCGCCCCAGAATGTGATAGGCGCCGTCGTGCTTTGGGTTCAAGGCAAGGGTACGCAGCGCTTCTCTCCGGATCTCTCCGGCACTCTTGATTCGCTCCTTCTTGCCCTTGGCGAGGGACACCCGCCCCAGTGAGGCGGCAAGGGCAAAGTGGCCGTCGGCTCCGGCTGGATTAGAAGCCACTGCCCGGCGGGCGTACCGCTCGGCCTGCGCATACAGCGAATCGCGCTCCGGGTTCTTTGAGCCGGCAAGCTGCTCCCCCAGCGTGAGCAGCGTCAGGGCACCGCGCCAATTCGCGTCGTAATCGGATGAGTCCTGATCCAGAGCGGCCTGGTAGTGCTGCAGGGCCGTCCGAATATCGTGCGCCTCCTCGGCCGAGACTCCAAGGGCCACATGGTCCGCCGGCGTCTGCGCGCTCAGTCCGGCGGTGAGCGCCGCCAGAGCGAGCATCACCTTCAGGGGAAGCTTCAACACGAGATGCGTGACTCCATGGTTGATCTCGAATGGTGATCCCGTCCCTGATCCAGCACAAGCGCGACGGGAATGCACTCGAGCCCGAAGAATGGACGCGGTTGATCCGCGAATACACCGACGGCCGGGTGCCGGACTATCAGATGTCGGCACTGCTGATGGCAGTTGTATTTCGCGGGCTAGCTTCCGCGGAACTGGCCGCGCTGACCGATGCCATGATCGCATCGGGCGACCGGCTGAAGTTTGACGGGCTGGACCGGCCAGTGGCGGACAAACACTCAACCGGCGGCATCGGCGATAAGGTGTCGCTGCTGCTCGCGCCCATGGTGGCCAGCTGCGGCGTGGCCGTGCCGATGATGTCGGGTCGGGGTTTGGGCCATACCGGTGGAACGCTGGACAAGCTGGAGTCGATCCCCGGTTTTCGGACCAACCTCTCGCTGCGGGAAGCCGAAGCGCAGGTGCAGCGGATCGGTTGCGCGATGTTGGGGCAGACACCGGAAATTGCGCCCGCCGACAAGCGTCTTTATGCCTTGCGGGACGTTACCGGGACGGTCGAGTCGATTCCGCTGATCTCGGCCAGTATCATGTCGAAGAAGCTGGCTGAAGGCCTCAGCGGCCTGGTGCTCGACGTGAAGACCGGGAGCGGTGCGTTCATGCCCGAGACCTCCCAGGCCATCGAGCTGGCGCGGACCATGATCGGACTGGGCCATGAGCGCGGCTGCCCCACTGTGGCACTGCTCACGGCAATGGACCGCCCCCTGGGCCGATCGTGTGGTAACGCATTGGAAGTCGAGGAGTCGATCCAGGGTTTGCAGGGTGACGGGCCGGCGGACCTTATGGAGATCACCTACGCTCTCGGAGTGGAAATGCTGCTGCTGGTCGGGGCCGCGGCAAATCCCGCCGACGCCCGGCGGATGCTCGAAGGCAGTGTGAGCTCCGGCCGGGCGCTGGAAACCTTCGGCCGGATCATCGAGGCCCAGGGAGGCGACCCCCGCGTCCTGGAGAATCCGGAGAGCCTGCCGCAGGCAGATGAGGTTGAGGTGTTCCGCGCCCGG
>DATKJJ010000301.1:0-2338 GCA_035543695.1 Gemmatimonadales bacterium
CACCAGCCTTGCCTCCGACCCGCAGAGTCAAGCCTACCTGGGCGCCCCAGTTGATGTACTCGGTGGTTCGGTTGGCATCGGGATTTCTGATGTAATCGGCGGTACCATCCACCCTGAAGCCGAAGCTGGGGCTGAGCCCCCAGCGGAAACCGAGCACTCCGGTGAAACCAGGGTCGTCGAAGCTGACGCCGTCGCGGTATAGGTTGTGGATGTACCCTGCGCCAATCCGGAGCGCCGAGGAGAAGCCGCCGAGGGGGATATGGTAGGTAAGCCGGCCGCGAAGCGGGATGTTGGTAATGCCAATCCCACTGACCGTGCTGTGGGATTTCGTGTAGGCTGCCTCGGCCTCGACGGCGAGATTTCGAATAGGATAGAAGCCGAGCGACCCACCTCCGCTGGCCCCTTCCTGGATGGCAAGGGTGCTGTCGTAGCGGGTGTAACGGCCAAACCCGGTCAGCTCAAAGGATCCTGGTGCCTGCGCCACGATGGTGGCCGGCGCGGTCAGGAACAGCAGGGCAGTGGTGAGTCCGCGAACTCGCATACCGCTCTCGAGATCTAAGGCCTGGGGGATGGGGACTTCGCATCACCAGTATCGGACGGTGAGCTGAATTCCATGACCCCCGGGACTTGCCGGACTCAATCAGTCGTCATCGTCCTCCCTATCGTGCAGGGCCTCCGATGCCTTGTGGCGGACCGCCTGATCGGGGTCTTTCCTGGCCACGCTGAGCACCTCGTTTCCCCTGCTATCCTCCAGGTCGGCCAGGGCGGCAACCACGGAATAGCGCATTCGAGGATTGTCGCTCCGGTATGCCGTTGCGAGAGCGGGAACTACCGTGGTGTCTCCAATCTCTCCCAGTGATTTGGCCGCCAGGATGGCCAGCTGCTGGTCGCGGTCGGTCAGGGCTGCGACCAACCGTCCCGGCGCCCGCTTGAGATTGTCCAGCTCGCCCAGCGACTGGGCCGCCAGCCGGCGCACCACTGGATCCTTGTCTTCCAGTGCTTTCTCCAAAGCTCCTGCAGCCTTCTGATCCTCCACGTCCCCCAGGGCCTCGGCTGCGGCCCGGCGGACCCGCACATCGGAGTCTTTCAGGGCATCGATGAGAGCACCGGTCCCCCGATAGTCTTCTATCTCTCCCAGTGCCTCTACCGCCGCCAGCCGCACCTCGGGGTTCCCGTCCTTGATCAGCGAAGCCAGTCGTTGCGCCGAGCGAATGTCCTCTATCTGACCCAGCGCCCAAGCCGCCGTGGCTCTCGTGGGTGCGTCCTTGGAACCCAACAGGTCTCCCAGCGGCTTGACCGCCCGCGCATCCTCCAACTCTCCCAGGGCGTACGCCGCCATCCGGATCACCGATTGGTCGCTGTCCTTGAGCGCCTGCGTGAGATCGTGCAGCGAAGCCGGATCCTCAGCATCCGCCAGGCCCAGCGCCGCGGCCTCGCGCACCCGTGGATCCTTGGAGTGAAGCGCGGCCCGGAGCCGGCGAACGGCTTCGTCCGTATTGCTGTTGCCCAGCAGACGCGCGGCGGCACGCCGGACGCAGAGATTCGGAGCGGACAGGGTGCTGGAGAGAAGAGCGAGGGCGGCTGGGTCGGTGATGGATCGGCCCAATGCATCGCGCTCGTGACTCAAGGTCGATTCACCGGCCAGTACGCCGATCTCCCGATCGTCGTCCCCCGGACCCCAGTGGTTGCCGATCGACCTTCCAGCCAGCTGACATACGAGAGGATCGCTGACGGCCAACGCGCCCAGGAAGCGGGCCACTGTCGAGGAGTCTGCCGCCGGCTCGGGGGGTTGAAAGCCGACCCAGGGATCGACGTCATCGTAATCCGGGTGATGCGCCTGGGCCGGCAGGGGGGCCGCCGCACAGCCGAGCAGCAGAAGGGCTGTAACGCTGGCGACCAGACGTGGTGTGTGCATGGCTTGGCTCTCGAGCTGTGGCATTCGGGGAGATCCCGGCACCGGTGATTGCGAGCTTGGATAGAGAGTTCGACCAAAGCGTTGCAATCCTCACCTGTCTTGTAAGGTCTAACGGTGCCGACAATCAATCGATAATTTTGACGACCCGCTGCGAATGCTGCGGAGCGTGACCAGCAGGAGAGAGGGCTCGTGTATGCTCGGTCCTAAAGGGCCGTTTTGTCAGAGCTGCGGCATGCCGCTCAATCGGGACCCCGCCGGCGGAGGCAGCAATGCCGACGGAACCCGAAGCACCGAGTACTGCAGCCATTGTCTTCAGGACGGCAGGTTTACCGAACCGAATATGTCGGTGAATGAGATGATGGCCCGAGTTGAGGGAAAGCTCCGCGAGATGCACCTGCCCAGCCTGGTGGCTCGCCGGTTTGC
>DATKJJ010000302.1:0-4855 GCA_035543695.1 Gemmatimonadales bacterium
ACCCTACTTTGCCTCGGCCCATAAGCTTGTTCAGTGGCGCCGCTTTCGGAGATCAGTTCGGGCTGCCCGGGTTTCAGCGGACGGACGTGTGCTTCTGACGACTCCTTTAGGACATCGAACCCTTATTGCCCTAGAAGACGAGAGCGGGGAGTCGGTTCAGGTGCAGGTGCAATCGAGTAGGGCCGGTGGCGCGGCCTAGTTTCTGGAAGGTTCTGCAATTCGCAGCCGGCGCATTCCTGGTAATTCTGGCAGTACGTTCCCTTGTTCTCAATTGGCAGGAGCTGCGAGCGCAGCCATTGGAATGGCGGTTCTCCCTCCCATGGCTGCTCGCCAGTGTTCTGGTCGTCTTCGCCGGATATGCCGTGCTGATTGAGGCGTGGCGCCGAGTCGTGCTCAGCATGGGAGAACAGCTTCCGTTCTGGACCGCGGCCCGAATCTGGTTTCTCGCCAGTCTGGGAAAGTATGTGCCCGGGAAAGTGTGGGCGGTTGCTGGAGCGGCCGTCCTTGCCCAGCGGGCGGGAGTTGATCCTTCTGTCGCAGTTGCCGGAGCTCTGGTGTTGCAGGCGCTCGCGCTCGGCAGTGGGGCGGTGATCGTGGCGCTGACGGCTCGTGAGGCATTCCAGGTGGCAGGAGCAGAGATGTATCCGGCAGCCGCAGCCGTGCTGCTGGCCTGTACCGCCGGTATCGTTATGCTCACATCACAACCCATGTTGAACCGCATCGGCCGACTCCTTCCGTCATCTTTTCCTCGGCTCCGGGCCGTTCAGCCAGGCTGGCTGTTGCTGGCTTTCGCCGCCAACCTTCTTGCGTGGGTAGCGTACGGCGCGGCACTGGTTCTACTCACCAAAGGGGTGTTGCCCAGCGTACATCTGGGGCTGAGGCAGGCAATCGGAGTGTTCACCTGCTCCTACCTGGTGGGGTTTGTGGCGCTCTTCGCCCCCGGTGGATTGGGGCCTCGCGAGTCGGTCTTTCTTCTGATGCTGGCTGGAGATATCGGCCTCAAGCCTGCGGCTGGGCTGGCCCTTGCCAGCCGGCTGCTGCTCACCGGCACCGAGGTGCTTCCAACCATCCCCTTTCTTCTCCGCCGAAGCGCGGCCAGCTCTTCATCCGTTCGCGAGGCCTGAGTGGAACGATCCGCGTCATCCGAGCTCGACAACCTCCCACGCTGGACCCCGTTCGTCGTCATGGCCGTGCTGACACTGCTGGCCTTTCGGCAGTACCTGCTCAGCGGCCCAGGCGAAATGTTGCTGGGGCAGGATACGATCGCTGCCGGCATCATGTTCCGGAAATTTTTCGTGGAGCACGTTCGAGCCCTGGGCCGGTTACCTCTCTGGAACCCGTATCTCTTCGGCGGGGTACCGACGGTAGAGGCAGGCAGCGGAGATATTCTTTATCCCACTTCGATCCTGCACTTTCTGCTGCCCTTGACCAGCGCGCTGGCGTGGAAGCTCATTCTGCACGTGTACCTCGCCGGTGTGTTCATGTATCTGGCGGCTCGAGCAATGGGAACCCGTCGGTACACCGCCTTGTTCGCCGGCTCCGCCTACCTGCTCTCGGCCAATCTGGTCAGCCTGGTCTGGGGGGGACAGGACGGAAAGATGTACGTCACGGCGCTGTTCCCCGGAGCGCTGTGGCTGCTCATCACCGCCTTGGATCGGCGCTCCTGGCTCCGGTTCGTGTGGCTCGGCGTCCTGGCCGGACTCATGGTAGTGGCCCATCCCCAGTTGGCGTACTACGCCTACATCGCCCTGGCCGGATATGCTGTGGGCAGTCTGTGGGCTCGCCGGCGGGATGGAGCCACCCTGGCCAACGTTCTCGCCGGCGGGATGCTCGCGGCGGTCACGGCGCTGGGCGTCGCCTCCGTGGTGCTGCTCCCGATGTATCGCTATCTCCGGGAAGATTCGCCCCGCGCTGGGCCGGGGCGGGGGTTCGAGTACTCCGCCAGTTGGTCGCTTCACGCCCAGGAGGCGGTCTCCTTGTTCATACCGGAGTTCTCCGGCACCGACGTTCAGTCGGAGACGTACTGGGGGAAAAACCCGTTCAAACACAACTCCGAATACGGAGGCGCGCTGGTCTTCGTGCTCGGGATTGCTGGGGTGATTGGCCTGAGGGGAGATCCGAGACGCTGGGCCTACGGCGGGATGGCGGCAATAGCGCTGCTCTATGCCCTGGGTTCCGGTACACCGGTGTTTCGGGTGCTCTACTTGCTCGTGCCCGGGCTGAAGAACTTTCGGGCGCCGAGTCTCGCGACCTTCGTCGCCATCGCAGCGCTCACCATCCTGGCCACACTCTTGATCGATCGAGTGCTGGCGGCCGACGACCCCCGCGCCCGTCGTATTGCAACCAGGGCCCTTCTGGCTGGAGCAGTGCTGGCATTGTTGATCGCTCTCATAACTTTGGCAGGAGGGAGCGGACTGTATCAGACCTGGGTTTCTCTGTTCGGAGGGCCGGAGGGCATTGACCGGTCGGCCGCCTTCGCCGCCAATCAGCCGCGAATCGTGGGGGGCGCGCTCGCGGTCACCCTGCTCTGTGGCCTCTCTCTCGGGGCGTTACTGCTGTGGGGCCGGGGACGCCTTCGAGCCTCCCATGTCGTCATGATTCTTCTGGCTCTGACCGCTCTCGATCTCCTCCGGGTTGATGCCCGATACATCCAGATCGTCCGGTACGACGAATTCTTCCCGCCCGACCCGGGTATCGAAGCCCTGCGCGAACGCCTCGCTCCCGGAGAACGGGTGCTCGCAGTTGGAGGGGTGTATCCGGAGGGATTTCTTGCCACCTATGGCGTTCCCGAGGTGTTCGGCTATCACGGCAACCAGCTACGATGGTACAATGCGTTTACCCGCTATGATGTCCGACAGGCCGTTAGAACCTCGGCCGAGCTCCAACAGTACTGGGTTGGATTCTTGAACAGCGGAACGCTTCGGGCCTTGGCTGCACGGTACGTTCTTCTTCCCGGCCAGGTGGACCTGCCGGGCTACCGTCTCCTGGGCTCGGATCAGCGGGTGGCCGTGTACGTCAACGACGGGGCTGTGCCGCCGGCGGCGGTGGTACCCCAGGTTCAGGTCGAGCCCGATTCGGCCCGTCGAGTGGAGTTACTCTGGTCGCCCACCTTCGACCCCGCCAAGACCGCCATCGTCGATCAGACCGTGCTGGCCATCGGTCAGGCCGGAGGCACTGGTACCGCCACTATAGACGGGAACGGAGACGACACCCTCTCCATTCACGTGCGCACTACCGGGCCTGCCTTGCTCAGCATCAGCCGTACCTACCATCGGTCCTGGCAGGCGGAGCTCGATGGCACCCCGGTTCCGATCATTCAGACCAACCATGCGTTGATGGGCGTTGCCCTTCCTCGAGCCGGGGAACATCGGGTCTTGCTTCGCTATCGGCCCAAGATCGTGCAGCTCGCCGCGGGTATTACGGCTGCAACCTGGATCATCGTGTTGCTGGTGACCGGTGCGGCCGCAGTGCTGGGCCTTCGTCAGCGCCGTGGCTGAGCGGATCCTCGTCGTCGTTCCCACCTATAACGAGCGCGTCAACCTCCCGCTCGTCGTGCCGGCCATTCTGCAACAGGACCCGCGCATCGAGGTGCTCGTGGTGGACGACAATTCGCCCGACGGCACTGGCCAGCTGGCTGACGAGCTCGCGGCCTCCACTCCTCGAGTCCACGTGCTGCACCGGCCGGCCAAGTCCGGGCTGGGGAAGGCCTACCTGGCGGGGTTTCGCTGGGCTCTGGACCGGGCCTACGATCTCATCTTCGAGATGGATGCCGATTTCTCCCACGACCCCAGGTTCCTCGGCGACTTCATCCGGGCTATCAACGACGCCGACGTGGTCATCGGCTCCCGATACCGCACTGGGGTCAATGTCATCAATTGGCCGATCTCGCGCCTCCTGCTGTCCATCGGCGCCAACGAGTATGCCCGATGGATCACGGGGCTGCCGCTGGCGGACTCGACCGGAGGCTTCAAGTGCTTCCGCCGCGAGGTGCTCGAAGCCATCGATCTGGAGAAGGTCCGCTCCAATGGCTATGCCTTTCAGATCGAGATGAGCTTTCGGGCCTGGAAGAAGGGCTTCCGGCTGGTGGAAATTCCCATCGTCTTTACCGACCGGATCGAGGGACAAAGCAAGATGAACAAGCGGATCGTGCGGGAAGCGATCTGGATGGTCTGGTGGCTGCGGCTGCAGGCCCTGATGAGGCGCATGTGAGAGGCACTGTCTTCTACAAAATGAGCGGGTCGGGTAACGACTTCGTCATCCTGGATGGCCGGGCCACCCAGGTGGATTCGTGGTCTCCCGAGAGTATTCGGGCCGTGTGCGATCGTCGGCGTGGGGCAGGGGCCGACGGCCTGGTAATCCTCACGCCTTCGACCGCGGAGGCCGTCCGGATGTCCTACTGGAATTCCGACGGGTCTCGCGCCGCGATGTGCGGCAACGCGGCCCTGTGCAGCGGCCGGCTCGCGGCCTACCTGGAGATGGTACCGGCCGGAGAATTCTGTCTCCTGACCGACGCCGGTCCCGTGCGGGTTCGAGCCGCGCCGTCAACCGAAGTGGCAGAGATCAACCTGCCCGATCTGGAGCTGCTGCCGAACCCTCCAACGGCATCGCCGGGTCAGGGGGAGCGCTGGATGGCCTTCCTGACGGTGGGGAATCCCCATGTGGTCGTGCGGGTAGAGGAGATCGAGGCAGTGGACGTGCTCAGTCGGGGGAAGGCACTGCGCTTCGACCCGGTATTTGGCCCCGCGGGGGCCAATGTCAACTTCGTGGCCCCAGCAGCGGGCGCAAACGGGCTCTGGCTGATTCGAACCTACGAGAGGGGCGTCGAGGGAGAAACCTTGGCCTGCGGGACCGGCAC
>DATKJJ010000303.1:0-4435 GCA_035543695.1 Gemmatimonadales bacterium
TTCCCGCCTTGTTCAGGACTTCCGGCGGGATTCTCGCTTTCCCCATATCGTGCAGCAGGGCGGCCATGCCCAGATCGCAGAGCTGCGGCTTGGAGAGTCCCAGCTTCTTGCCCAGAGCAACCGAGAAGATGCAGACATTGACCGAGTGGGTGAACGTGTATTCGTCGTAATCGCGAATGGTCGTCAAGCCGACCATCGAGATCTCGTTGTTGAGCACCTGGTCGACCACCATCTGCACCGCGCGCTTCACCCGCTTGAGCCCGGTGGCTCGGCCCAGCCGAACTCCGGCAATCACGTCCTTGGTCACTGCTACGCCCTGAGCGTACACCTGCTTCGAGGCCTGCCGGGCTTCGGCCGAGCTGCTGCCCTCATTGGGCAGACCGCGCTCGATCTCCAGGTCGGCCACCTTGGCCGCATCGAGTTTCTCATGCAGTTCCTTGAGCCGTTCTTCCGGCGAGCCCCGTCCCGAGAGGCTGAGCAGGAGGCTGAGGAAAATCTGCCACTGCCGCCGGTCGGTGCCGGTCTTCACCCGCAGAGCCCCGATCTCGTATCCCCGGAAGATCGCGAGGATGTGGCTGAACGAGGCGTAGTTGTCGAGCTCGAGGCGAAGGCGGGTGGAGTTCACGAAGATAAAGTCGCCGGCCAGACGGATCTCCAGCTCGATCTCACTCCTGAGCAGCGCGCGGGTGGTGTTGTCGAGATCGCTCAGGGACTTCTGAACGGTCGCGTTCTCCAGGGGATACAGCTTGAGGCTGCGAAGCGCGGTGTACAGCGCGAGCAGAAGTGAGCGGCCGCCCTGACGAAGCTGTCCGTCATCGCCGGGAGCGCCGGTGGCCAGCTCGATCGGGCTGCTCACTTCGCGGCCTCCCGCAGCGCCCGGTTGACGGCATTCCGAACCACCAGCTCCTTGTCGTCCTGAGCCCGCTGCAGGACCTCCCGGGCTGCGGCAGTCTTCAATCGCCCCAGCGCTATTGCGGCGCACGCGCGAGTCTCCGGCGGCTCTTTCATCCGCAGCAAGCCACGCTCGAGCAGGAGCGCGCTGAGCGGCTTCAGCGCATTGGCGCCCGCAATGGAGCCATAGGCCTCGAAGAAGGCCATCTTCTCGGTCAGATCCATGCCCTTGATCGCTTTGCCCAGGACCACGGCTTCGACTCGCCGGAGAGCGCCCTTGTAGCCGCGAGAACCAGCCGACCGTACCGCAGCCAGCCTCACGTTTCGATCTTCGTCTTCGATGGCTTTGTCTACCACCGTCATTGCGCCGGGGGTGCCCAGCAGTCCCAGTGTCTGGACCACGGCAAGGCGGATGGCAGGATCAGGATGACTGATGGTCTCTGCCAGTCCCTGAACGGCCTGGTGCAGACCCAACCGGCCACACAGCGTGACCATTCCGAGCAAAGCCGGTGACTCGGGCAGTTTGAGGATCCGCTGGACCTCGGCCGGGTAGGTGTGGGCCAGCCGATCGACCACCTCCTCCAGCATCTTGCGCAGCGGGTCGGAGGTGAGATTTGGCAACCAACCCACCAAGGGCTCGAGGGCAGTCGCCCGAAGCTCGCGCAACACCTCGGCGGCATGAGTTTCCACGCCGAGATGGCTCGCCTCGTCGAGGGACTGCAGCAGCTGTCCCACGATGGCGGGCTCGCTCAACTTGGTGACAAAGACCTCGAGCCGCTCGGTGAGCTCCGGCTGCAGTTGCACCGCTTTGTCCCGGAGCAGCTTGGATTCGCGGAGCACCGCAGCGGCGCTCCGATAGTCGCGGGCGTTCAGAAGATTGGGGAACAGGCGCTCGAGAACCCGGAGGATCTCCTGCCGGACATTCAGGTCCGAATTGATCTCGAAGAGGTCGAACAGGATGTTGAACGCGCTGCCTCGAACGTCTCGCTGATATTCCTCCTCCAGCTCCCGAGCCAGGTAGCTGATTTCGGCCTCATCCAGGAAGTAGAGAGTGGAGTCGATGTCGTCGATCTCGATCAGACTCTTGGCTCGGGCAGGGGCTTCCTCGGCGACTCGTGCCTTTCGGTCGGAGGGAGTCATACCCTGACCCGCCGACTGGCCGATGGCCTGAGGCATCGCCGTGCCGCCACCCTCGCCGGTGAAGAAATCGATGAAGCGATACTCGATGAATTCGAACTCGTGGGCCCACAGGAGGGTCGGCAAGTCGTCGCCGGCATCGGGTGGCAGAAACCGCGCCTGGTTGATCGTGGAGAGAAGCAGTGGCAGCTCCTTCTCCTCGGCACCCCGGCGGATCGTCACGGCGCGCATGCCGTCCTTGAACAAACTCCAGCTCAGACTCTCGTTTTTGTTGGGTTGCCGGTAGACGACCTGGTCTTCCCAGGAGAACTCACACTCGGAGATGTTCAGCACCAGCTCGTCGGTTCCCGACCAGATCGGAGCACAAGCTGCCTGAACATTTTGAATCGCGCGCTGATGGATCGGGTTGTTCGGCAGGTATATCTGGAACGCCCGAAGCGCCTTGACCATTGCCCCCATCAGGTCGACCACCTGAGCCGGGGGAACAGTGGTGGACTGGACCTCGGGCTGCGCGGTCACAGCCGAATGCCCAGGGTAGCGGCGACGTGCGCCACATCCTTGTCGCCCCGGCCGCTGAGGCACACCAGGACCAGGGCCTCTGGGGAGAAGCTTCCCGCCGCCCGGCGAATCCAGGCCAGAGCGTGAGCCGTCTCGAGCGCGGGGATGATGCCTTCCAGCCGGCAGAGGTCCTGAAAAGCGGCAAGCGCCTCGGCATCGGTGGCGGTCTCATAGCTGACTCGCCCGGAATCGCGCAGGAAGCTGTGCTCGGGCCCAACCCCAGGGTAATCCAGGCCGGCGGAGATCGAGTGGGCAGGTGACACCTGGCCATCGGCGTCCTGCAGCAGGTAGCTCAGGCTCCCATGGAGGACACCCGGGCTTCCCGCGCTGAGGGTGGCACTGTGATGGCCCGAGCCAAGACCCTCGCCGGCTGCCTCGACTCCGATCAATCGCACTTCCTTGTCATCGAGAAATCCGCTGAAGATCCCCATCGCATTGGAGCCGCCCCCAACGCAGGCCACCACCGTGTGCGGCAGGGATTGAAAACGAGCGAGCATCTGCTCCCGCGCCTCCCGCCCGATCACGGACTGGAAGTCGCGGACCATCCGGGGGAAGGGATCGGGGCCCACCACCGACCCGATGATGTAATGCGTGGTCGGCACGTTGGTGACCCAGTCGCGCAGAGCTTCGTTGGTCGCATCTTTCAGGGTGCGGGTGCCTGACTCGACCGGGACAACCGTGGCCCCGAGCAGCTGCATTCGGTACACGTTCAGGCGTTGGCGCTCGACGTCCTCGGCGCCCATGTAGACCACACATTCCAAATCGAAGTGGGCACATACCGTGGCGGTCGCGACGCCATGCTGCCCCGCGCCGGTCTCGGCAATGATGCGCCGCTTGCCCATCCGTCTCGCGAGCAGGGCCTGGCCGATGGTGTTGTTGATCTTGTGCGCCCCGGTGTGATTCAAGTCCTCCCGCTTGAGGACCACTCGAGCACCTACACTGCGGCTGAACCGGGGGGCTTCGGTTAACGGCGAAGGTCGGCCGACGAACTCGTGAAGCAGGCTTTCCAGCTCGCTCCAGAAAGCCGGGTCGGCACGGGCGCCGTCATAGACTGCCGCCAGCTCATCGAGCGCGGCGACGAGAGTTTCGGGTACGTAGCGGCCACCATAGGGGCCAAACCGGCCTGAGACCTCAGGTGATCGGGCTATGAGCAACAACAGCCTCCACGAAATTCAGAATCTTGTCGGGGTCCTTCTCACCGGGGCGTCGCTCCACTCCGGAGCTCACGTCCACTATCTCGGGGCGGACCAGGGCCAGGGCATCGGAGACGGATTCGGGGGTAAGTCCTCCGGCCAGCACCATGGCATGGCCGCTGAGCCGCTCTCGAGCCTGGGTGGCAACAGCCAGGTCGAGCGAGATCCCTGTCCCACCCAAGGCTCGGGAGACGCGCGGCTCGACCAGCACCGCGTCAGAATCGGGGACGGCGGCGGCCACAAGATCCAGATCGGCCGGCGCCGCGATTCGCACGACGCGCCAAACCTCGAGTCCTTCGCTCCGAAGCCGGTGTGCGTCTGCGCGAGTATAGGATCCATGGAGCTGGGCGCCGCTAAGCCCTACGGACGCACGGATCTGGAGTATCTCCTCGATCGACTGTTCACCAAAGACACCGATGACCGGCACGGTGTCCGCTGCGGCAACCAACTCGCGGGCCTGACTGCGGGTGACGGTCCTGGATCCCGCAGCAAAAACAGCGCCCAGATACGCCGCGCCGGCCCGAGCCGCGGTTGCCGCGTCCTGTGCCCGCATGAGTCCACAGATCTTCACCTTAGCGGTCATGTCGTTGGACCTCTGAGAGCTCGCGCAGGAGTTCCTCCGGGGCCGGGCTTCCGGAGAGCGCTGTTCCCACCAG
>DATKJJ010000304.1:0-2463 GCA_035543695.1 Gemmatimonadales bacterium
CCTCGACGCCACTCTCCTTCGACATTTCTGCGGCGAATCGGTTTCGGTTCTCCGCCGAACGGCTATAAACCTGCACCCGCCTGATCGGGCGGACCTTGCAGACGGCGAGCAGCTGGGTCCGCGCCTGTTTGCCGGTGCCGACGCCGGATACGAAGATGTCGACCGCGCCACCGGTGTCCGTCCAGATCTCCGGACCGGTGGTGCGATAGTGAATCTCGGGATTGGCGGGATTGTCGAACTGGCGCGGCATCCAGGCCCGATTGCCCAGCCGTCCCAGAATTTCCTCAGCCCGGGCAATGGCGCCCTTCATTCCCTTGGGGCCTTCCGTGAGCACCACCTTGGCGCCCAGCGCGCGGAGCATGTGTCGCCGCTCGATGGTCATGGTGTCGGGCATGGTGAAGATGCAGCGATACCCTCGTGCCGCCGCAACGTAGGCCAGGCCGATGCCGGTGTTGCCGCTGGTCGGCTCGACGATCAGCATACCGGGACGGAGCCGCCCCTTCTCAACCGCATCGTTGATCATCGCCGCACCAATCCGGTCCTTCACCGAATCGAAGGGATTGTAGCCCTCATGCTTCACGGCGACTTTCCCGGGCAAACCGGCGGCAAGGCGATTCAATCGAATGAGAGGAGTGTTCCCGACGGTTTCGGTCACGTCGGGATAGATCTTGCCGTGTGGCATCGGGCCCTCGAACTGAATACCTGGTGGAATAGTCTGGGATCTCCGCAAGGATAACACGCTGGAGCCCTGGCTTCATCCCCACGACATCCCGGCGCAGTCCCTCGCTAGCAGCGTGAGCTCGCCCGCGCCCCACTCGCCCCGATCGGTGAGCCGCCCCAGCAGTCCTTCGGGCAACGTCGCGGATCCCCCGCGGGCACCGCTCATGGCTCCCGCCATCGCCGCGGTCGAGTCGGTGTCGCCCCCAATAGCGATGGCCGTGCAGACGGTTTCCCAGTAGTCGTCCGGGGTGCGAAGGAAGGAGTACAAGCTCCAGATGACGCTGGGTACCACGAAGGCCGAGACGCCCTGCCACGTGGGGTATGCGGGATCCAGGTGGGTCTGGTGCAGCTGCCGGGCCGCTTCGGTTGGCGAGAGCGAGGTCCACTCGGCGCAGCTCCGCATGGCTTGAGCAAACGCCATGTCATCCTGCTCGACGGCGGACGCGATCTCGTGGAGGAACTCGCGGGGAACGACCGGACCCTCCCGAACCGCGATGGACACGCCCAGGGCAATCGCCACCGCTCCGGCGCCGCAACGAGGATCCAGATGCGTGATCCGGCTCTGCTCTCGAGCCACCCGAGCGATGGTAGCGATGTCGGAGAACAGGAGTCCCAGAGGCCCGGCGCGTATGGCGCTGCCGTTGCCCGCGTAGGGCGCGGGAGTTCCGGCCCGGGACCAGTGGAGTCCCTGGAGGATGCGCAGGGCCGCCGATCGGGTGCCCGATCCCGCTCCCACATCGCGGGCCTGGCCGAACAGCTGCGCCAGCCGATGGGCGTAGTCCTCGGGATCCCAGAGGCGGCGCTCCCGAAAGCTGAGGAGCAGCTCGCGAGCAAGCTGGGTGTCGTCGCTGTATTGGCCGAAGGGATAGTGAGGGGAGGACCGCTGGCCGGCTCGGCCGCGGCGGAGCCACTCGTCGACGTACGACTGGGCGACCTCCGGAGGCTGGGCTTCGACCACAAATCCCAGCGCGTCACCCAGGGCCTCGCCCAGGAGGGCCCCAGCCAGGCGGTCTGCTTTATCCAGAGACCGGCACCACGTCCCGTCCGCAGTGCTTACACACCCGAGCGCGCGCCAGGATCTTCTCGGCGCAGTAGGGACATTCCCGCTCGACCCTGGAGGTGTCCGTCGGACTGGTTGGCGACGCTGAGGCCGCTCCGCCCCGCCGCTCCTCCTGGGCCACGACCTGACTCTGGATCTGGCGACGGAATTCCAGCGGGTCCGATATCCGGGGAAAGCCTTCGTCCGTTCCTCCGGTACCGGTGATGGTGAGGGTACCGTATCCCAGCATCCGGCCCACGATGCTCTGATCCACCGCCACTGCTTCGATCTTGCTGAGCAGGGTCTCATCCGACTCCCGCTCCACAAATCCCACCTTGCTCAGCAGTCGCTTGTTGGTGACCGCGTATTCCGTGCTGCTGTAGCGGATGAAAGGCGGGATGGCCAGCAGCAGTCCGATGCCGGCCAGGATCGCCCCGGCCCACCAGTAATTCGGCTGATAGAGATAGAGAATCACACCGAGTGCAACGCCGAGCAGGAGAACGAGGATGGAGCGGAGAAATATCGTCCAGTGCAGCCGGGCCCGGTACACTATCCGTTCACCGTCGAGGAGATGGTCGTCGAGGTAGCTCATGGAACCCAAGATAGAGGAATCGACCGCTTTTAGGGCCGCGAACGCCGCTAGGGCCCCGGTGCTAAGATGATGATGTGAGAGATGTCACCGAAAACTGAAGAAAAATCGGTCT
>DATKJJ010000305.1:0-2292 GCA_035543695.1 Gemmatimonadales bacterium
GGCGCCATTGACGCGGGGACGGTACTTCCACCGGAGCGGGTACCCCTCTTTGGTGAGATCGAACGCGTAGACCACATTGGGATACGGCGTCACCACGTACATGGTGTTGCCGACCACGAGCGGCTGTCCTTCATGTCCCCCCAGCACGCCGGTGGAGAAGCTCCACACCGGACGCAGGTTCCTGGCGTTGCTAGCGGTGATCTGGGCCAGGCCGCTGAACCGGGTCGACGCGTAGTCCTTGCCCGGCATGGTCCACTGCCCGTCGTCGCGGACCGCGCTCGGCTGGCTTTGAGCGTCAGCTTGGTTACCCCCGCCGAAGGAGAGGGCCGCTGCAAGGGCAATACTGAGCCCGAGTATGGATTTCATATGGATGCCTTCTCTGCGAGGGCGAGTGCAGGCGATACTATTGGAGACCGTTCGCCTGCGCAACCCACGTCTACGAGGCGGGTTGACCCCGAACGGTCGAGCCGCTGTCGGGGGACTGCGCCAGAGGAAAGCCGAACTCTGCCAGCAGGCTGTCGATGCCGGAGCGTCTCCGCTCCAGCACCCCCTCGAGTCGCTGCTTCAGCTTCTGGTCGCCGGGCCGAACGCCCAGCGAGATATCGAAGGCGAAGCGGAGTCCAGGAGGATCGTACGCGGGTGACACGGGGACTACATCGAGCTGGGTGCCCGATCTCCTCGCAAAGTAGCCGGCGAGTGGGCCCCAAGCGACCGCGATGTCCACCGCACCGGAGACCACGGCATCGATAATCCGGGCGGGCGGATTGGCTTGGGAGTAATCGCCATAGACGCTGAAGCCCTCCAGATTTCCCACGATGCCGCGGCGACTCAGGGCGTGGACCGGCGGCGTGTTGTTGTAGTCGTCACCCACCAGCTGCACGCCGATCTTCAGCTTTTTCAGGGCCGGATCGTCGAACGACGTGATGTCGAGGTGACGGTCTTTCCGGGAGACGAACACGTAGCTCGAGCGGTAGTATGGCCGGGTGGTGAGCACCCGCTCCGACCCGGTGGGGATGCCCATGACCACGTCGCACGAATCGGCCGCCAGGGTACTGCGAATGAAACCTCGGCGCTGCGGCCACCAGGTGTACGTCACGCCGGCCCGAAGCTCTCCGGCAATCAGCTGCGCCAAATGGTTCTCCAGCCCCTCGCCGGCCCGGTTGGAAAAGGGCAGGTTATTGGGGTCGGAGCAGACCCGGAGCTCCTGCTTGGGGTGTGACGCGCTGCATCCCAGCAGGACCAGACTTATGAGGGCGGCCCAGGGGATATACGCGGGCTGATTCACCACGAAGGCACAAAGGACACTAAGGTTGGTAAGACCCCGATATTCCGAGGCAGGATGACGATGAGAAGCATAGCTATAGTGGTGAACTCCTGAGATGATAACTATGAATCTTCGAATCGTGGGACTCGCGTTGCTCGCCGCTGCACCGGTCCACGCTCAGCAGCCTCAGATCATCACCGGGCTCAAGCAGCCGGAATCGGTGGCGATCGGCCCGGGCGGGAAGGTTTACGTCAGCGAGACCGGGGAATACGAGAAGGCCAACGACGGCTACATCAGCGTGCTCGAGGGCGGGAAGCTGCGTCGCTTTGCCAGTGGGCTCGACGATCCCCATGGGATCAAGTGGTATCGGGACCACCTCTTCGTCTCCGACAACATGGGGATGGTGTGGCGGATCGACGCCCAGGGCAACGCCGAGCGGTTTGTAGATGCCACCGATTTCCCCCGGAAGATCACCAACTTCAACGATCTCGAGATCGACCGGAACGGGAATCTCTACCTGTCTGACAGCGGCGACTGGGATGGGGGCGGCGGGGCCATCTACCGGATCACCCAACAAAAGAAGATCACCCCGGTGATTACCGCCGATGATGACGTGCGGGTGGTCAGTCCCAATGGGCTGCTCATGGATGGAGACCATCTGCTGGAGGTCGACTACACCACCGGGATCCTTTTCCGGATCGATCTGGAAGGAAAGTCCATGGAGAAGTTGGTCGGCGGCCTGGGCGCATCCGATGGCCTGGTGCGGGATGCTGCGGGGCGGCTCATCGTCACCGACTTTGCCGGTCATCGGGTTTTCGTCCTGACCAAACCGGACGCCAAGCCGCAGGAAGTTACGGTTGCCGGTATCGAGTCCGCCGCCGACCTGGCGATCAGTCCCGATGGGAAGAGTCTGATGATCCCCGACATGAGCGGCGGCAAGGTGGCGATCATCCCGATCCCGAAATAACTCGGAGATCAGGCCGGATTCGGGCTAGATCCCTCGCTCCGCTCGGGATGAGGTGCTCGCT
>DATKJJ010000306.1:0-5669 GCA_035543695.1 Gemmatimonadales bacterium
CCTGAAGGAAGCCGGCTACCCTGCCGGTTTCCCTCTGAAGCTCTGGCGCACCCAGCGGGCTGAGCTCGCGCGATTGGCTCAGTCGATCCAGCAGAACCTGGCGGAGGTCGGCATCCGCGCCGAGATCGTGGAGCGCGATGCGTCCAGCGCGAGAGAAGCCGTGCGGCACGGCGAAGCCGATCTTTTTCTTACCGACTGGTGGGCCGACTATCCCGACCCGGAAAACTTCAACTACCCCCTCTTTCACTCCCGCAACAAGGGCCCCGGTGGAAATTACGCCTTCCTGACGGATTCCACCCTCGACTCCATGATCGCCCGAGCACGCGCCACGACCGACAGCGCCGAGAACGTTCGGCTGGCCCGCGCCATCGACGCGCGGGTCTTCGATCTGGCGCCCTGGATTTTTCTCTGGTTTCCGGTTGATGTCTGGGCCATGCAGCCGGATGTACGAGGCTGGCAGCTTCCCCTGGTCTTCACCGGACAACGCTGGACGGAAGCAGAGCGAGCCCAGTGAGTCGCTTTCTCCTTCAGCGGCTGCTCTTCCTGATTCCCACTCTGCTCGGCGTCTTGATCGTCACCTTCCTGTTGCTGTATGTCGCCCCGGGCGATCCGGTGCAAGCCATGGTGGGCGAACGGGCCGATCCAGAGACGCTCGCCCGTTTGCGAGCCGAGTTGCACCTGGACGACCCTCTGCCGAAGCAGTTTGGGCATTATCTGGGCAGCGTGCTGCGGGGTGACCTGGGTACCAGCTACATCACTCGCCGTCCCATCCTGCGAGATCTGCTGCAGCGCTTTCCGGCAACTCTCCGTCTGGCTGGGGCAGCCATGCTGTTCGCAGCGTTGACCGGAATCAGCATCGGCATATTTGGCGCCTGGAGACCGGGCGCGGTGCTCGACCGGGTGGCGGCCTTTGGCGCGTATCTGGGTATCTCGTTTCCAGTCTATTGGGTCGGACTGATTCTGATCCTGATCTTTGCGGTGAATCTCCGATGGCTGCCGCCGTCAGGCTCGGGAGGCCTGGCCTATCTGATACTGCCTGCGTTGACATTGGGAATGCGCTCGGTTGCATTCTTGTCGCGCATGACCCGCGCTGCAATGCAGGAGGTTCTCCAGAGCGACTTCGTCCGCACGGCACGTGCCAAGGGTCTGCTGGAGACTCGGGTGGTGCTGTCCCATGGGTTTCGCAACGCGCTGCTTCCCGTCCTTACCGTGCTAGGACTGGACTTCGGCAGCTACCTCACCGGGTCGATCCTGACCGAAACCATTTTCTCCTGGCCCGGCGTGGGGCGCTACGTCCTGACGGCCATCGACAAGCGCGATTTACCCGCGGTTCAGGGAAGCATTCTCTTTCTCAGCCTGGTCTTCGTTCTGGTCAACCTGATCACCGACCTCCTCTATGCTCGAGTGGACCCTCGGGTGGCGTATGATTAGGAAGGACGGGAAGGTGGCATTTTTGATCCTTCTGACTTTTTTGCCCATCCTTCCCGTCGTTCCCGTCCTCGCCCAAAGCCCGGCCGCGCGTATTGACGCCCGCCTGAATACGGTGCCTTTCAACCGACAGCTTTGGGGAATCGCGCTCCTCGATCAGAATGGCCGGCTGGTCTATGGCCGCAATGAGAGCCGGCTGTTCATCCCGGCGAGCAACACCAAGCTCATCGTCAGCGCGGTTGCGTCGGCGTTGCTTCCCCCCGATTGGCGGGTCAAGACCAGTGTGTACGGTGGTCCGGTGGTGGGCGGTGTCCTACAGGGAGACCTGGTGCTCTACGGGCGGGGCGATCCCACCATGGACAAGCGCTGTTACGCCGCAGACAGCACCCTGGCCGGGGTATGCGACGTCGATCCCTTTGTCCGGGTGCGCCAGTTGGCGCAGGGACTCCGGGCCAAAGGCCTTCGGGTCGTGTCGGGCGACGTAGTCGGCGACGGCAGCTACTTCGAACCCACCCTGGTGCATCCGAATTGGGAGGCGTTCGACCTCAACTGGTGGTATGCGGCGCCGGTGTCAGGTTTGGGATTCCATGACAACAGCATCGATTTTGACTGGCAACCGGGACCGGCCGTCGGGGCGCCGGCCGTCATTGCGATTACGCCGGATCTCGGCGATATCGGATTCGAGAATCGCACCCTGACGGTGGCTCCAGGCGGCGAGTCAGATATAGGTGATCGCTTCTTCCGTCAGCCAGGAACGCTGCAAATCTGGGCCGAAGGCACTGTAGCGCTGGACAACCCCCGTCGCACCGAATCTTTTGCGGTACCCGACCCCAACCTCTTTGCCGCGCGAGCCCTCCGCCAGGCTCTGGCCGATGCGGGCATCGCAGTCACGGGTACCACCCGTTCCACGACCGATTCCTTGCTGTATGCGCATCTCCGAGCATCTCCCCCGCTCGCGGAGGTGCTGTCCCGGCCGCTCCGCGACTGGATCTTCCCGATCCTGAATACCAGTCAGAACTGGTTTGCGGAGATGTTGTTGAAGCAGCTCGGCCGGCAGTTCGGCAAGGCCGGATCGTGGCCGGAGGGGCTTGCCGTGGAGCGCCGCTTTCTGATCGACTCGATCCGGGTGGACTCTACCCAGTTCTCGCTGAGCGACGGGTCAGGTCTTTCCAGCAGCAACCTGGTGACCCCGCTCGCGTTCACCCAGGTACTTCGGTTCATGCGAACGCACCCCCGCTCCGCCACCTTTGGGGCCGCCTTACCCGTAGCCGGTCTGGCCGGCTCGCTCCGCAACCGTTTTCTGGGGACTCCACTGAACGGGCGGGTACGCGCGAAGACCGGGAGCATTGCCCGGGTTCAGTCGCTTTCTGGCTACATCGAGCTGGGCGGCGGGAAAAGCCTGACTTTTTCGGTTGAGGCCAACCACCACGCCGAGAGCAGCAAGGTCATGCTCAATGCGATTGATAGCGTGGTAGTCGAGCTGGGTAAGGGCGGTAAGCGTTAAGCGGCTCGGTATTGCGGATCAATCGTCCTTCTGGCCGAAGATCGCCATGTTCGAGGAGTGGCCAGGATTGACCTTGGCCTTGGGATTGATCCGGTGCACCGCATTGTTCACCGCAATGCACGCCTCGGCCGCTCCAGTGGCGATCAGCTTGAGCTTTCCAGGGTAGCTGGTGATGTCGCCGGCAGCGTAAATGCCAGGAACATTGGTCTCCATAACCTGGTCCACCTTGATATCCGCTTTCTCGGTCTCGAGCCCCCATTCCTTGATTGCGCCAAGGTCAGAATGGAAGCCGAGCAGGGGAATCACGGCATCAATCTCCAGGGTCTCCTCCTCTTTGGTCTTGTTATTGAAGATGGTGACCCGCTCGACTTTCCCGTTTCCAAGCAGAGCCTTGACCTCCCAGAAGGTCCGAAGCTCGCACTCCCCCCGACGCTGCAGCTCCTGCACCTGATTGATGGTGGCCTGATGGGCTCTGAACCCGTCGCGGCGGTGGATCAGCATGACCGACTTGGCCACACCCTGAAGATTGACCGCCCAGTCAAAGGCTGAGTCTCCCCCGCCCACCAGGAGCACCCGTTTGCCGGAGAACTGCCGGGGATCGAGCACCTTGAAGTACAGCCCCTTCTCTTCGTACCGGTCCTCACCCTCGATTCCCAGCTTCCGGGCCTCGAAGGCACCGATCCCGGCCGCTATGATGATGGTCCGGGACGGGTAGTCAGCTTCGGAAGTTTCCAGCACGAAGTGGTCGCCGTTGCCGTCTTCAACCTTCCGCAATCCGGTAACGATCTCGCCCAAATGAGTGGTCGCCCCGAACTGCAGCCCCTGTGCAGCCATGTCCCGCACCAGATCCTTGGCCAGCACCTTGGGAAAGCCAGCGACATCGAAGATGTATTTCTCCGGGTACAGCGCCAGGAGCTGCCCGCCCAGTGCAGGCAGGGCGTCGATGATTCTGGCGGAGGCACCCCGCATCCCGGCGTAAAAGGCCGCAAACAGCCCGGTGGGCCCTCCGCCGATGATGGAGATGTCTCTCAGCTCATGTTCGACCACGATTGCTCCTCATCAGGTATGTCGTCGGTTAGCCGTGAAGCTTAAGCCCTTTCGCGCCGCGACGGGACCCGGCACATTGGTCCGCCATGAGCATGCGCGTTGGCTGTGGCCAGTGAAGATCTACACTCGCACCGGAGACGAGGGAGACACCGGCCTGTTCGGGGGTGGCCGGGTACCGAAGGATCACCCCCGCGTGTCGGCCTATGGCGACGTAGACGAGCTGAACTCCAGCCTCGGCTTGGTGCGCGCGGCGGCGGATCAGAGCTTCTTTGACGAGCTGCTCGAGTCAATTCAGCGTGACCTGTTCGCCATAGGGGGACATCTCGCCACCCCCGATCCCGAGCGGGTGCGCAAGGCACTGGAGAAGGCTTCACTCTCCCCAGCCCGAATCAGTGAATTCGAGCGGATCATGGATGATGCGGACAAGACACTTCCCCCGCTCCGGGCCTTCGTGCTGCCGGCTGGAACCCGGATCGCTGCCGCACTGCACGTCGCTCGCACGGTGTGCCGCCGAGCCGAGCGAAGCGTAGTTCATTTGACGCATACCGAAGCGGTACCTCAGCTCTTCCTGACCTACCTCAACAGATTGTCCGATCTGCTGTTCACCCTTGCCCGCCTGGCCAATCGGCGGGACGGAGTGGCCGATTCCACCTGGTAGGCCGTACAACGGAGCAGCGGTGACATCACAGCCTATCAGGGTACGACACCAGCTGGGGAGCTATTCGGTGTACGTGGAGCCCGGCATCCTGAGGCGCCTGGCCGAGCTCGCCCAGCAACATCTTCCCGATCGTCGGATTGCGCTGATCGCGGACGCCGCCGTGTACAAGTTGTTTGAAAAAGGGAGCCTTGGACCGCCCGCCTGGAGCGGCGCAACCCTCCTGGTACCACCCGGCGAAGCGTCCAAGACCCGGGAGAGCTGGGCCCGGTTGTCCGACGAGTTGCTGGAGAAAGGTTTTGGTCGAGACACCGGCCTGATATCACTGGGCGGGGGTATGGTGGGCGATCTTACGGGGTTTGTCGCCGCCACCTACATGCGGGGTGTTCCTTACGCGCTCGCTCCTACCACCCTGCTCGCCATGGTGGATGCATCGGTGGGCGGAAAGACTGGGGTCAACACCCCGCAGGGCAAGAACCTGATCGGAGCGTTCCACCCTCCTGTCGCGGTTATAGCCGATCCCCAAACCCTGGCCACCCTTCCGGACCGGGAGTACAGAGGTGGATTGGCGGAGGCGGTGAAACACGGGTTGATCGCCGATCGATCGTATTTCGAGTGGATCGAATCTGCCGCTGAAGACATTCTCCGCCGAGATCCCGCGGCGTTGGCACACCTGGTCCGCCGCAGCGTAGAGATCAAGGCAGATGTGGTCAGCGAGGACGAACGCGAGTCAGGGCGGCGGGCCATCTTGAATGCAGGACATACGGTGGCTCATGCGCTGGAGTCAGCGTCCGACTACCGGTTGTCGCATGGAGAAGCCGTGGCGCTGGGGCTGGTGGCCGAGTGCTCCCTGGCTGAGAGGATCGGCGTGGCCGAATCTGGTCTGTCTGCTCGAGTTCGAACTCTGTTCGAGCGACTGGGCCTGCCGGTTCGGCTCCCGGAGTCACTCGACTATGCGGCGGTCCTGCGCAGGATGTCCATCGATAAGAAGAACCGCAACACCGAAATCCGTTGTGCGTTGGCATCTGGTCTGGG
>DATKJJ010000307.1:0-2462 GCA_035543695.1 Gemmatimonadales bacterium
ACACTGCTCCATGATGTGATCTACCGGCAGCTGGAAGCCCGGCTGCGGGGAGAGCACTCGGCAAAGTCTCACCTGGGCGAGCCGGTGGGACAGGTGCGGTCGCTCACCGGCTGGGAGTTTCTCCAGGATGTTCTCCTGGTAGATCAATCACCCATCGGCCGCTCACCCCGGTCCAATCCGGTCACCTACATCCGGGCCTTCGACGAGATCCGGGAGCTCTTCGCGGCCCAGCCGCTGGCCCGGCAGCGGAAATACAGTTCCGCCACCTTCTCATTCAACCTGCCGGGTGGCCGCTGCGAATCGTGTGAGGGCGCCGGCCACGTGCAGGTTGAGATGGTGTTTCTGGCCGACGTCTTCGTGCCCTGCGAAGCCTGCGGCGGCTCACGCTATCGGCCGGATGTGCTCGACGTGAAGATCCAGGGCCGCTCCATTCACGACGTCCTGCAGTGGACGGTAGACGAGGCGGTCACCCGCTTCCGGCACCAGCCTCGCCTGGGAGCCGCGCTCTGGCAGCTGCAGCAAGTCGGGTTGGGATATCTGCGGATGGGGCAGCCCGCCACCACCCTATCCGGCGGCGAGGCCCAGCGGCTGAAGATTGCCCGCGAGCTGCTGCAGGCCGGCAAGCGCGCAGGCCGCAGGCTCTACATCCTGGACGAGCCCACCACCGGACTCCATCTGGACGATGTGCGGGTGCTGATCCACGTGCTCGACCGGCTGGTCGACGCCGGCCACACGGTGGTCATCATCGAACATCACATGGACGTGGTGAAGCGAGCGGACTGGGTGATCGATATGGGCCCCGAGGCCGGGGCGGCAGGAGGTCTCGTGGTGGGCCAGGGCACCCCGGAGGAGATTGCCGAGCTGCGACAGTCTCACACTGGTCAGTATCTCCAGCCCCTGCTCGCCCCGCACGCTTCGGTCTTGGTGGGATAACTGCCGATCGCCGGGTGGACCCGGTCAGCCTTTCTGCAGGGGAACTGGACCGGGCTCATCTGCGCCTTGCAGCTCCCGGGCGCCACGCTGAATCAGCTCCCAGGCCTCGTCCACATGTTGCCGCGCGGTCAGCCGCTGCCCGATGACCATCCGGATCACGAACCTTCCGTCCAGCTCGGTGTGGGTCAGGTGCACTCGGCCACTGGCGTTCACTCGGCGCAGCAGTTCCCGGTTGAGCTGATCGAGAACCAATGGGTCCCTCGCCGATGAGGGATGGAACCGGAAGCACACCAGACCGAAAGGCACCGGCGCCATCAACTCGAAGTTGGAACTGCGCCGGATCCGCTCTGCCAGCTCCTGGGCCAGCGCGACGTGGTCCCTGACCATGGCGCGAAGCCCCTCGACGCCGTAGCTGCGCAACACGAACCAGACCTTCAACGCGCGAAATCGGCGTCCCAGCTGAATTCCCCAATCCCTGAAGTTCACCACCTGCTGGTCCTGCGCGGTGCGCAGGTACTCGGGCGTTATGCTGAAGGTGCGGAGCAGGGCCTGGCGGTCGCGGACGTAGTAGGCGCTGCAATCGAAGTTGACCAGCATCCACTTGTGCGGGTTGAACACGAGGCTGTCCGCCTGCTCCAGGCCGTCAAAGTAGTGCCGCAGCTCGGGAACGATCGCCGCCGTCCCGGCGTACGCGGCGTCCACGTGCAGCCAGATGCCGTGGCGCCGGCACACGTCTCCGATGGCAGGCAGCGGGTCAACGGCAGTGGAAGAGGTAGTACCGATCGTGGCTACCACACAGGCGGGACGAAGACCCGACGCGAGGTCCTCGGAGACCGCGTGGGCCAGAGCCTCCGGCCTCATGGCGTAGGCGGCATCCACCGGGATCAGGCGCAGCTGATCCAGTCCATAACCGGCCAGCCGTACGCCCTTGATGACCGAGGAGTGGGTTTGGGCGGATGCGTATACTGTGAGCCGGCCGGCGTCGGCCATTCCCTTCTCGCCGGAGGCATACCCGCTGGCCCGCTCCCGCGCCGAGAGCAGGGCCACCAGGGTGGCAGTCGAAGCGGTATCCTGGATCACCCCGACGAACGTTTCGGGCAGCCCCAGCATCTGCCGGAGCCAATCCATGGTGACCTGCTCCAGCTCGGTTGCGGCGGGTGAGGTCGCCCACGACATGCACTGGGCGCCGAGTGTGGCAGTGAGCATCTCGGCGAGAATGGACGGCGGACTGTTGTTGCCCGGGAAATAGGCAAACCACCCAGGGTGGTTCCAGTGGGTCATCCCCGGCAGCACAATGGACTGAAAATCGGCAAAGAGCTGCCCGAACGGCTCGCCCTGCTCCGGAGGTGACAAGGGAAGCCGGCGGGCGATGTCCCCCGGCTCCACCCCAGGCGTTATGGGCAGCTTCGACACCCCGTCGAGATAGTCGGCCATCCAGTCGACCAGCTCGTGCGCGTGCCGCCGGAATTCGTCGGCTTGCATACTGGATGGTGAACTACTTTACAGCCCATGGCAATCTCCGGCCCCCT
>DATKJJ010000308.1:0-6727 GCA_035543695.1 Gemmatimonadales bacterium
AGGGCGAGTGGAGCGGCTGTCATGGGTGGCACAGTGCCGGAGACTTTAATCAGCCTGGCGGATCCCAGGCGGGTCAGCCTCATGGTCACCGCTACGCACGGGCTGGGCGGGCTGAAGCGGCTGGTCATCGGCAGCGTGGCAGATAAGTTGGTGCGCGGCGCAAACGTACCAACCCTGGTGGTGCGCCCTGTCGGCCGCCGCGCACGCCGGAATTCTGAGGAAACCAATGTTCCGGTCGGTGCGGGCGCGTCCTTCTGAACGGACTCGCGGGTTGCCTGGCGAAAGATCGGGGAAACGCCCATGACGACTTGGGCCTTTGTTCTCGAGGAACAAGAACCGAGCTGGACTCGACTGATTGTCCGGGCGCGGGGAGCACAGGACTATAAACCGCCGTTCGGCCTGCCCCGCTGGACGGTCAACACCCTCGTGCCGTGGGGACACGCGATCATGCAACGGAAGCAACTACTCGGCATTGCTGAACGAGCTGAAGGGCAAAGCTTATCCAATGAGTACGGGAGGAAACCAGCGAATACCGCGGGTTTTTCACAGAGAATCCCTTCCCAAAAACCTTCCCATATGCGCAAAGGGCCTCCACTGTGGAGGCCCTAAATATTTGTGGTTCAGAGAGGCGCCGGTCGGAATCGAACCGACGAATGGAGGTTTTGCAGACCTCTGCCTTACCACTTGGCTACGGCGCCGAAGGACAGGTAACCTATTCCCCCGGGTAGCTCTCCTCAAGCCGCGAGAATCCTGTGGTTCCGGGACTCTTGCGGAGTCGCCGATTTGGGCGACCATTAGAGCCATCCTGCGAGATTGTTTCGGGAATTCCCGCCTCGCAAGCACCGACTTCGAGAGGAGGCGTGATGTTGCAGGGAAATATCCGCGAGGCCAAGCTGCGCCCGGAGTTCGCGTCGCTCTATCCCAGCCTCGAGCCGGGTGTTTGGCTCCCTGCCACCACGGTGGGCCAGAAGCTGCTGCTCTGGCACCTGGCCACAGCCGCAACTCCCCAGGGGGAGCGGTTGATGACTGAGGAGCACTTCGAGTTTCGCGGCGGCGGGACTGCCGAAGGCCGCAACGGCGCGCGCACCCGGGCCAGTGACCAGTACCGAGTGGAGGACCCGCCCGAGCGCTTCTAATTCATCACTGGTCCGCTGAGCTGCACCGGTGCGTTGAGGGCAGGCTCGGTGGTGGCGTGCAGGTACGCGTTCGGATCGTGGTACAGCGCGCCCTCCGGCAGGAACTCATACAAAGGCCCGAGCTCCTTCCGAATCCGCGCCGCGTAGAACTCCGGCAGAGTATCTGATTCCCCTTCGAAGTAGTCCCGCACCGACCGGTCGGTGTCGAGCAGGCGCCGGATAGTCTGGTGATAGCGAATCCGGCCAAACCCCTCCGATGAGACCGCCCGAACCACGTTCATCCATTTCGGGATCGCCGTCTGGGTGGCGGGGATGCGGCGGGCAATAGCCTTCCAGGAGAACGAGTAGCGGGTGACGTCCACCAGATGATCGTAGAACTCCGGCCAGGAGTAATTCTTGGGCCGGACGTTCATCGCGTGGTTGTTGTTCAGAAAATGAAACGGGAAGGGTAAAACCCGTCCCGCGCGCTGGTACTCCAGATTCATCGGCGCCGCTCGCCCGAAAGCCGAAAGCAGCGAGTAGGCCGGAAAGGCTCCGGGGGATAGATCGATGAATTTCTTGGTCAGCTCGAACGGCTCCGGTCCCATGTCGCCGTCGAGACCCATGACGAAATTCGTCTGAATGTAGGGGATGTAGCGCAGGATCATATTCACGTGCTCGGACACCAGCTTCACCTTGTCCATCCCGGTCCGGCGGGTCTTGGACTTGTTGCCCAGATCGTACCACGACTCGATGCCCGGCAGGATGGCTCGGAAGCCGTTCTTTTGCAGCCGCTGGAGGTGCTTCTCGTTCAGCAGCGACAGGCTGCTCTCCGCGATGTGCCGGATCCGCCCTTCGGGCACCGCGGCCTCGACCGCCTCCATGTAGTCGTCGAATCGAACCCCGAAGTTGGGATCGTGCCAGCCGACGATGGGGTTCTTGACCTTGGTCAGTAGAAACTTGAGGTCATCCCGGAGCCGGTCGAAGCCGAGCGGCTGATAATCGACCGTCGAATCGATGCAGAAGCTGCAGGTGTAGGGGCATCCCAGGCTCCCGATCATCGGCACCATCTTGATGGTCGGCGCCTTCTTCAGCGTGGACTCCACGAACTTCCACCGCTCTTCCAGCATCGGCAGCTCCAGCGGCTGCCGGGCCGCCGCCACGTGCCGCCCGACCGGCCGATGCGGGGCGCACTCCCGGCAGATCTCGGCAATGGTGGCCCGATCGGTGAAGCCGAGCACGTAGTCAGCGTACTTGCTGGCATCCTCCGGGTAACAGCGGGCGTGGGGACCCCCCAGCACGGTGACCGCGCCACGCTGCTGGAAGAAATTGCTCAGCGCATACGCCAGCTGAGCTGATTGGCTAAAGGCGCCGATGAAGACGAGATCGACCGCGGAAGGCAGCTCCTCCAGCAGGTCCTCCACCCCGGTGTAACACACCACCTGGACCTGGTGCCCCTCCTGCTCACACCAGACCCCGACGACTTGAGGCATGATGCTGGCCAGGTTGGCGTTCATAACCCGGCCATACAGCGAAGGATTGGGACTTTTGGTAACGAGATCGAGAATGCCGATTTGAAGTCGGCGCATGGGCAGTCCTCATACGGGACGGCCTTTTCCCTGGGTTGCCCTGGCACAGCTGGGCGCCCGAACCGAGCGGAAGGACCGCAAAAGGAAGAAACTGCGGGAACGTGTAGGCAATACTGACTACGTCTGGCGGATGGAAGATGGTGAAGGGGTCAGTGGATCGCAAGCTGAACTTTCTGCCGGGACGCAGACCCGGAGCGCGGCAGGGCGGACTCGATACTCCAGCGGCGAAGTCAGAGTGACCACCTCGCCATCCAACGCCACCTGGAGCCGGGCCCGACGAGTCTCGATGGTGGCCGCTTCAACCGCCAGCAGATCCAGCTCCTTCACCTCATCGACCCCCTTTCGAAGCACTTGCCAGGCCAACCGGAGCAATCCGATCCGCCGGTCGGCGTTGAGCAGGTAGACGGCTATCTGCTTTCCCACCAATGTCTCACGCGAGCCGGCCTGGAGACCCGCCATGCGGTATTCATTGTTCCCGATGAAGACGAAAGGGGTCCGTCTGACGGTGGACTGGCCCTCCACGATGATCCGCACGCCCATGAATGGATTCCGCCGGAGCACCACCAGGCTGGCCCACAGTGCGGCCACCCACTTTGCCCGGCCAGTCGCCTGATAACGCTCCCGCAGACGGACAATGGCCGGATACACCCCCAGGCTCGAGTTGTTGACGAAAACTCGCCCGTTCACCTCTCCCAGATCCACCCGGCACTCGGTTCCCTGCAGTACCACCCGGGCCGCATCCTCCAGCTCGAGCGGAATTCCCAGATCCTTGGCAAAATGGTTGAGGGTCCCGAGGGGCAGGACGCCGAGCGAAACATCGCGGTCCACCAGCACCGATGCCGCCGTATTGATGGTGCCGTCGCCGCCGCCCGCCACCAGCACCTCGCACCCATCCTGTACGGCACTTTCAATGGAGCTGCGGATCTGCTCGCCACCCCGGGCAACTTTGACCCTCGCCTCGCGCCCGGCCTCGGCAAAGAGGGCTTCCAGCTGCTTGGCCTGTGCGGCGCAATCTCCGGTACCGGAGGAGTCGTTGAGCACCACGCCAATCCAACCCATCAGGCTGACATTCGCCGGTGCTTGCGCCGGCTGGCGATCCGGTCGCCCAGCGCCACGGCCGTCACCCAGACCACGGCTACCGCGTAGCCGGCAAGTACGTCACTGGGATAGTGCACCCCGAGGTACACTCGGGAGAAACCGATCAGGAGGATGAGCGCCAGCACCAGAACCCAAAGCCCGATCTTGAGAGCCAGGCTTCGAACTCGAGACGTGACCAGCACCGCCAGACCGCCCAGGATGCTGGCCGCGAAAAATGCATGGCCACTGGGGAAACTGGCCGAAGCCGGCAGGGGATAATCGAAGAAGGGAGCCGGCCGGATGCGGGCGAAGCTCTGCTTGAGCAGGGCATTGAGCAAACCGGCGCCGGCCAGCGTGATCACCACCAAAAGGGCCCCCCGGTGCCAGCCGTGAATCAGAAACGCCAGGGCCAGGCAGAGCCCGAGCGGAACCAGCCAGGCGGGACCGCCGTAGCGGCTTGCGGCAATCATGATCGGCGTGATCCGGGGAGACGCGTGAGAATGGATCATTCGGCGAAACGCATCGTCCACCTCCGGGGTAACTCCGGTGACGATCTCCCGGCCCAGCCAGGAGAGGATCAGCAGCGCCAGGGCGGTGGCAATCAGCCCCGCGATCAGGGTCGCGGTGAGCAGCCGCTGCGACTCCACCGAGGTATTAGTTTGCGGCTTCATCCCGCAGGAGCGTCACCATGCAGGTCGTGAGTTCCACCGGACGGAGCCGAAGCGGCATCACCGTGCTGGCGTTGCTTCTTATCATCATTGCCGTGATCGTCGCGGCGATTTTCCTGCTCCGCTACCTCCGTCAGCCGGCATGAGACGCTTGATCAACTGAATCTGTCCGGTGTGATAGAGGTCATGGGCTGCCACCCCATGGATCTCCTCCGCCGCGGTCCAGACTCCGCGGGGTGAGCGGACGGTCAGGGCAGCGGCGCTCAGCCCTGCGACAATCTCCCGGAGCTTTCGGTGCTCACTCTCCAGGAAGCTCACGTCGCGCTTCCAGGCGCTGCTGTCCGCCGGCTGCGGAATGTCCGGCCAGTTGCTCGGCTTTCGCTCGAAGGAGCCAACCGAATCCCCCGCCAGGCGGCGGCGCACGATGTACTTCCAATAGGCGGCGTGGAGCGTGAGCTCCCAGATATTGTGCCGGTTGGGCCCGGGTCTCCAGAGCGCTTCCTCGGCGGTGAGCCCTCTCAGAGAGCCGCGTAGCGTGGTCCCGTGCCAGCTCTTCTGGTCGTAGGCCTGATCCATCACCCGCAGCAGCAGTGCGACCAGGGGATTTTGGGTGCTCAATTGAGGCCTCGGGTCGGCGCGCCGAAGCCAAATCCCTTCCCGATTGTGATCACCCATCCTGCCGAGTCAACGTCGTTGGCAAACCGGTGGGCCAGATCGAAGCGCAATGCCGGCACATCGGTCGATCGACTGGCTCCCAGTCGGAGACCAACGCCCGCGTCCCATCCGGTTCTGCGGGGCGAGCCCGAGTACCACGCCCCTCCGTAGTCCACGAAACCGGCCAGCCCAATTCCCGCCTGCCCCCACAGGTCATCAACCATGGTGTAGCGGTATTCGGCGGTGGTGAAGAACGACCGGTCTCCAGTGAAGGAATGACTGCCGAAGGCGCGCGGACCGCTGCCGAGTCCCAGATCGAACTCCTCGCCCGGCACCGGATCTTCCAACCAGCCGGCCTCGAGGTGGAACACCGCGAGGTGCCGGGCCGCGGGTTGTAATACGACGGTGCCGCCGACCTGCACTGTCCCCGAATCGAGCCCGGCGGAGGTGAACAGCCCATCGGCAAAGCCATCGAGGTAGCCGAACCCACCGGGGATTCGGCTGCCCACTCGGGCGCTGACCTCCGGACCGAGACCATCTCGCTCATACCCGAACAGCCCGGGCGCAACCTGAAGCCCGATCCGGACGGTGGTCCCAACGTCAACGTCCTCTTCCCGGGCAAAGCCGGCAAAACCCTGGGTGACGAGAAACCTGGATTGATTCCAGATCAGGTAGGATCCAACCGCCCCGGTGACCGTCTTGGGGAACGGTTCGGCCGACGAGAACTCCAGTGCGTCGTCTCTCCGAATCTGTCCGGTCAGTCCGAGCCGGAGGTATCCCGTGGTGGCAGCCCGCAGGGCCCAGGAATATGACGCGCGCGCCAGGCTGAACCGGCGGCTGAGCGTATCTCTTGCCAGATCCTCGCCCTCGAAGAAACGGAGCACCCGCACGTCGTTGTCCACGGCGCTGAGCCGGAAGGCATTGGGCGTGGTAGTCGCGAAGAACGGTCGCTCGATGGCAACGCCACTGAGCCGCCCATCCGACCGATTCTCGTATCCGAGCTCGAGACCCACCGTGCCGGCAAAGAGCCGGCGGCGGCGGAAGCCCAGGGCGATACTGTTGCGGTCCGGATCGTTCCGATAGCGGATGGCGGCGCTGGAAGCAGTCCCCAGGAGATTGGTTTCGACCATCCCAAGGGTAAAGGCCACCTCGCCTCCCGTGCTGCGGAAGCGCCAATCCAGCTGAGTGCTCCAACCATCTTTGGTGAGCACCCGAAGCACCAGGCCCGAGTCGGTGCGCACCGAATCGATCTGCACCCGGCGGAAGATGCCCATCGACCGCAGATTCCGCTCGGACTCGGCCACCAGAGCGGAGTCGTACAGCTGGCCTGGCCGCAGGAGAACCTCGCGGCGTATCACCGGTGCCCGGGTCTGGAAGTGTAGCTTATTGCCCATTCGAGCCACCCAGCTCCGCTCATTGGGATCGAAAATATCCCGCCGAATCAGCTGCACCCGATGGATTACCAGCGCGGAGTCGACCAGCGCGGAGTCGCCCGACGTAGCTGAATCGACGTTGGTTTGGGCGGTAAGGTTGAGCGGGCAGAGAAGCACCGCGACCGGCAGAAGGTGCCGAAAGGGCAACAGAACTCCAGGTGAAAACGCCGGCAGGCCGAGCCGGAAGATAA
>DATKJJ010000309.1:0-9103 GCA_035543695.1 Gemmatimonadales bacterium
TCGCTGGGCCGGGTTCGGATCGAGCACGCCGGCGCGGGTCATGCCGGCATCCGTTCTTCAACTGCAGCATGGCCGGCTACGCCACCGACGGCGAGGCCAGCGATCAGTGGCTGATCGACTGCATCGTGAATGGCGACGTGGCCGCGCTGGCCCGGCTCTCCCGCCTGGAGAACAACACCATCAGCGGATCGGTCGAGGTCAACAAGACCGAGTCCTCCTATATCCCCAATCTCAAGACGATTCATGACACCGCCGCTCCCACGGCCGGCACCTGGCAGGTGGGTGACAAGGTCTGGCACTCGGCTCCGTCGGCCGGGGGGAACGTCGGTTGGATCTGTGTGGCCGGCGGCACGCCCGGGACTTGGAAGGAGTTCGGCCAGATCTCCGGCTGACGATCCGTTGCGCCAGCAAAGTCATCTTCCTCGAACTCGTCGCAACCCTCACATTCGGTGGCATAAGGTCGCAGACAGCCCGAGGGATCGTAGGAGCGGTCTGTCTGGCGGCGGCACGCCCGGAGACTGGGAGGAGTTCGGCCACAACTCCGGCTGACCGCGCGCTTACCTTTCAGGGAAACACCCAAGGAGAAATCATGACCAAGAGCCTGACGATGCTCCTCGGTCTCGCCGCTCTCGCGGCGTGCAGCAAGCCCTCCCCACACGCCCGGAATCCCGGCGGGGGGGACGTCTCGTCGCTCGATGCCTGCGCTCTGCTGACGCCAACGGAGATTCAACAGGCGCTCGGCGTGGCGATGAAGCCGGGCGTGAAGCAGACGACCTCCACCTCCTCACAGTGCCAATGGGACAGCCAGGACGAGAGCGAAGCGGTCGGGGTCAGCGTCAGCGTGGCCACCTACGACGATGCGCTCTTCCACACGCAGGCCAGCGCCCAAAAGGCGGTGCCCCTGTCGGGTCTGGGCGAGGCGGCCTACAAGGGTTACCCCCATGCGGGCGACATCTTCCTCAAGCACGACGGGCACGAGATCGACGTCGGCGTCGTGGATTTCAAACTGCCCCCGCCCAAGGTGGACAGCGCGGCCGCTGGGTTCGCGAAGTCGGTCCTCTCTCGCCTCTAGATCCAGTGGGTCACGGTTTCCGGAGAGACACGGAGCAGCTATCAGTAAACCGAAGAACTGAGGGATAGGGAGATGAGCCAGGAGAATAGAGCGACCCACTCGGCTGTTGCCGGTGCGCAGCAGACCGAGATAGCGGTGCTGGCCGGCGGCTGCTTCTGGGGTGTCGAGGAGATTCTGCGCAAGGTGCCCGGAGTGATCGACACCGATGTCGGCTACACCGGCGGCTGGGTGAAGGACCCCACCTACGAGGACACCCACGACAGCAAGTCGGGCCACGCCGAGGCGATACGGGTCACCTTCGACCCGTCGGTGCTCAGCTACGAAGACCTGCTGGAAAACTGGTTCTTCCGGCTGCACGACCCAACCACGCTGAACCGCCAGGGCAACGACACCGGCACCCAGTACCGTTCGGCGATCTTTCCCCAGACGCCGGAGCAAAAGGAGATCGCGGAGCGGGTAAAGGCTCGGGTGAACGCCTCCGGCAAGTGGAAGCGGCCGATCACCACCAGCATCGAGCCGGCCTCGACCTGGTACAGCGCCGAGAGCTACCACCAGGATTACCTGCGGAAGCATCCCGGCGGATACAGCTGCCACTACCTGCGGGACTAGCGCCGACGTAGGTCATGGAAGCAACCAGGCGGACCCGGATCCTGAGCGTCCTTGCGGCGGTTGCCTTTGCCGCAACCGCAATGATCGCCGGGTACCGAAACATCGGGTTACCGCCGGTCGTGATCGTGGGAGGCTCCAGCGTTATTGCGCTGGTGCTCTGGAGCCGGACGTACCTCAGAAGACCGCTTCCACCGGACGTCATTCTGCCTCTGTTCCTGTTGACCGTCGCTGCGCTCGAGGTGCACATGGCGGAGGAGTACTTGACCGGATTTGGTCCCGCCATGAGCCGGCTGTTCGACATCAGCTGGACCGAGCGCTCCTTTCTGATCGTTTTTGCCTTCATCGGACCGACCCTGTACTCGCTCACCGCCCTGGGTCTGTACTACCGGGTACCTCTCGCGGGATTTCTCGCCTGGTTCATCTTCATCGGACCCGGCGTAGCGGAGTTCACCCATTTCATCTTCCCTCTCCTTCGTCCAGCCATTCGTCCCGAGCTCTCGGAGACGGTCTCGCAAGCGGTCTCCAACGGCCGCTTCGTCCCGAACATGCCGAACTATTATCTGAAGACCACCGGGGTCTACTACTTCCCCGGGTTATACACCGCCATCCTTCCGATGATTCCGGGGATCCTGGCCATCCGCAGGGTGCTCCGGGCCAGCCGAGCCGGTCAGGCGCAGCGCTCGCAGCCCTGATCTCGCCGTCGTGTCACGATTCGGTAACTGACTTGCCGACGTCTGTCGCCGGATCTTGCGGCGGCTGGTTTTTGGCTATTAATTGGCCAATCAATAAGGTGTAGCCGGGCCGCTCGCGGGGCCCGCTTTCTTTTCTCTCGAGGTGATGTGGCGAGCACTCCGGTACAGTTGCAGCGGGGTCCCCGGTGGCAGCGCCGACCCGACGTTCGCCGGGGAGAGATCCTGGACGCCGCGGTGCTCGCCTTCGGCCAGAACGGCTACAAGCGGACCACTCTGGCCGACGTGGCCGAACGGGCTGGGATCTCTCCGGGAACCGTTTCCCATTATTTCGGGTCCAAGGCCGCTCTCTTCGAGGAAGTGATCGCCGAGCGGCTGATGCCGTCGATCGAGATCGAAGAAGCCAGCCTGGCCCACCACCGGGGGCCGCTGTGGAACCTGCTGGAGCAGCTGCTTCTCCGCTTCTGGGAGCGGGCCTGGCAACCGGGAACTCTGGACCTGCTGCAGGTGGTTAAAGTCGAAAGCTCCGAGTTTCCGGAGTCGGGACGTCTGCTTTGCCGGCAACTGAGTGATCGCTGGCGAAAACTCTACGCGACCATTCTGCTGGCCGGCATGAAGACCGGTGAATTTCGCCCCATGGACGTAAAGGTGACCGCGCGCACCATCAGCTATGCCGTGCTAGGCGTGGCCGACAAGGTCTCCAGCTTCGGTCCTTACGACCCCACGATGCCGGAGCGGGATGCGATGTGGCAGGCGGTGCGTGAGATGGTAAGTCGCTTCGTGCTGGCTCGGCCGGCAAAGGCAGGAAAAAGGAGATTCCAAGTGAGTACACTGAATGGTGCGCGCCTGGGCGCGCTGGCGGTCCTGGCTGTGGTGCTGAGCACCGGCTGCAAGAAGAACGCGCCGCCCCCGGCGCCGCCTCCGCCGGAGGTTGCCGTCGTGTCGGTGCAGCCCCAGCGGCTTCCCACCGCTTTTGAGTTCACCGGTGAGGTGCAGCCCTACCGCCGGGTAGAGGTGCGCTCGCGGATCGACGGCATCATCGAGGCGCGGCCCTTCACCGAGGGCAGCGTGGTGAAGCCCGGTCAGGTGCTCTACCGGATCGAGCGGATCCGGCCGGAGGCGGCCTACCAGTCGGCGCGGGCCCAGGCGCAGAACGCCCAGCGCACCCTGGACCGGCTGCAGCCACTGGTGAAGGAGAACGCGGTGGCGCAACAGGACGTGGACAATGCCGAGGCGGAGCTGAGCGCAGCTCAGAGTGCTCTGGCCGAGGCCAAAAAGAACCTGGACGACGCCGTGGTGCGCGCCGGGATCGAGGGGCGGGTAGGTCGGACCAATTTCGAGGTTGGCGCGAGGGTCACCGGGACGGATGACCTGCTCACCACAATAGATGTGGTGGACCCGGTATACGTGAGCTTCCGCCCCACGGCGCAGCAACTGATCACCTGGAAGCAGGATCCCGATGCCAGCAAGCTGATCCGGCCGGGGAGCCAGCTCTCGGTTCAGGTCACCCTGCCCGAAGGCACCACCCTGGCGCGGACCGGCAAGCTCGACTTCGTCGCCCCATCGCTGGATCCCGGCACGGGGACCCAGGAATTCCGGGCGCTGTTCAAAAACTCTGACCATCTCCTGGTGCCTGGTCAGTTCGTCCGGGTCCGGCTCACCGGCTTCACCCAGGACAGCGCGCTGGCCATCCCCCAGCGGGCGGTGCAGCAGGCATTGGGACGCCAGTTCGTTCTGGTTGTCGCCAAGGGCGACACCGTCGTCTCCCGCGACGTGCAGCCCGGACCCTGGAGCGGAAACCTCTGGATCATCGATAAAGGCCTGAGTCCGGGCGACCGGGTGGTGGTGGACGGAGTGCAGAAGGCCGCCCCCGGCCGGACGGTCAAGGCCGTGGCACTGGCCGACAGCGCTCTCGCCGGCCCGGAGGAAACCGCCGCCGTTGGCGGATCCTCTGGAGAAGGCTCGAGACCCACGACGGGAACCACGAAATGACGCAGCCCCGAGCAGTGCCCCCCAGCGGGGACGACGACGACGAAGTCCACTACTTCTTCATCAAACGGCCGGTTCTCGCCATCGTCATCAGCCTGATCATTACCATCCTGGGCGTTTTCGCCATCCGGCTGCTGCCGATCTCGCGCTACCCCCAGATCACGCCACCCGCCGTCCAGGTTCAGGCGGTATTCCCCGGCGCCACGGCCGAAGATGTGGCCGAGGCCGTGGCCGCCCCGATCGAGGCGCAGCTGTCTGGATTGCAGGGTCTGCTCTACTACTCGTCGGCCAATGCCAGCGACGGCACGATGAGCCTGCAGATCTACTTCGACGTCACCCGGAGTCAGGACCTGGCTGCGGTCGACGTGCAGAATGCGGTCAAGCTGGCCGAGCCCCAGCTGCCGGATGCGGTGCGGCAGAACGGGATCACCATTCTCAAAGCCAACACCGACATCCTCGGCGTCGTCGCACTCACCTCGGACGATCCCCGCTACGACGCGGCGTTCCTCACCAATTACATGAAGTTGTACGTCGAGGATGAGATCAAACGCACGCCTGGGATCGGCAACGCGCTGACCTTCGGTGGGCTCGAGTTCTCCATGCTGATCCAGCTGGATCCGGATCGGATGGCGCAGCTCGGAATCACCACGAGCGACGTCGCCGCGGCGGTGCGGGAGCAGAACGCCACCAGTCCCGCCGGCCGTCTGGGGCGCGAGCCTGCCCCCGAAGGCACCGAGCTGACGCTGCCGGTAACCACGCTGGGCCGGCTCAAGACTCCGGAGCAGTTCTCCGACATCGTGGTCCGGGCCAAGGAGGATGGTTCCATCGTCCGGATCCGCGACATCGGGAAGGTCGTCCTGGGCTCTCGCAACTACGATCTGGCGGGACGGCTGAACGGCACCCCGGTAGCACCGATGCTGTTGTATCTGCGCGCGGGAGCCAACGCGCTTGCGGCCAAGGAGGCGGTGGTCAAGCGGATGGGCGAGCTGTCCCACAGCTTCCCCCGAGGCGTGCACTACAAGATCCCGTTCGACACCACGCCTTTCGTCACCGCCTCCATTCACGAGGTGGTGGTGACGCTCCTGATCGCCATGGCGCTGGTGACGCTGGTGGTCTTCCTCTTCCTCCAGAGCTGGCGGGCTACCCTGATTCCGATGCTGGCGGTCCCGGTGAGCGTGGTCGGCACGTTCCTGGGTCTTCTGGCGCTCGGCTTTACCATCAACGTGCTGACCCTGTTCGCGCTGGTGCTGGCCATCGGCATCGTGGTGGACGACGCTATCGTCGTCATCGAGAACACGGAGCGGCTCATGGCCGGCGGCGACTGCCTGCCTCCCCGCCTGGCGGCTGATCGGGCGATCCGCCAGGTGGCCGGCGCGTTGGTCGCGATCGTGCTGGCGCTCTGTGCCGTGTTCGTTCCAGTGGCGTTTCTCGGCGGGGTAACCGGTGAAATGTTCAAGCAGTTCGCGGTCACCCTGGTGATCGCCGTGCTGCTCTCCGGCCTGGTGGCGTTGACGCTTACGCCTGCCCTCTGTGCCATGATCCTCAAGGGCTGCAACGAGGATAACACCACCGGATTCTTCGGCTGGTTCAATCGCAAGTTCCACAGCCTCACCGACCACTACGTCAACGGCGTGGGCCGGGTGCTGGGCCGTCCGCGGATATGGCTGGTGGCGTTCGTGGTGATGGTCGCGCTGGCGTTCACCCTCTGGAAGCGGGTGCCCACGGGGTTCATTCCCACCGAGGATAAGGGCTACTTCGCCATCGCCATGCAGCTGCCCGACGCATCGTCTCTCCAGCGCACCAGAGCGGTGATTCAGCGGGTGGAGAAATTCCTCCATGAGGAGCCGGCGGTGGTAAACGTCGTGGCGTTTGCGGGACTCGACGTGCTGACTCGCACCAATCAGACCAACAGCGCCACGATCTTCATCCTGTTAAAACCCTGGGACGAGCGGGGGGACGACGAATCGATCGACGCGATCACCAAGCGGATCAACGGGAAGCTGTTCGGGATGAAGGACGCGGTCGGCTTCGCCTTCAACCTGCCGGAGATTCCGGGACTGGGCTCCACCTCGGGCGTGGAAGTCAATCTGCAGAACCGTTCGGGCAAGGACGTCCGCGACTTCGCGCAAAACGTGCAGGCCTTCCAGGCGGCGGTGAATCAGCTGCCCGCGGTGCAGGGAATGACCACCAACTTCCGGGCCAACGTACCCCAAGTGTACCTCGATGTAGACCGGGCCACGGCAAAGTCCCGGGGGGTGAGCCTGACCGAACTGTTCGGCACGCTGCAGACGTTCCTGTCCACGCTGTACATCAACGACTTCAACCTCTACGGTCGGACCTTCCGGGTGCAGGCGGAGGCGCAGCCCCAGTTCCGCCGCGGTCCGGAGGACATCGCCCGGCTGTACGTCCGCGGCCGCAATCAGGAGATGATCCCGGTCTCGTCCCTGGTACGAACCGAGTTCCGGAGCGGTCCTACCCAGCTGCTCCGGTTCAACGGCTTTGGCTCGGCGCTTTTCACCGGGACCCCCAAGCAGGGTCGCAGCTCGGGTGAGGTGATGAAGGAAATCGATCAGCTGGTGTCCGAGCAGTTCGAGCCGCAGGGCGTGGGCATCGGGTACTCCGGGCAGTCATTCCAGGAGCGGGCTGCCTCGGGCCAGGCCGGCCTGGTCTTCGCTCTTGGCCTGGTCATTGTGTTCCTGGTGCTCGCCGCGCAGTACGAGAGCTGGTCAATACCGTTCGCGGTGCTCTTCGGTGTGCCGTTCGGCGCGCTCGGCGCACTGCTCGGAATTCTGATTCGGGGACTGCCGAGCGACATCTACTTCCAGGTCGGGCTGATCACGGTCGTGGGGCTCGCGGCCAAGAACGCGATTCTGATCGTGGAGTTTGCCAACGAGATTCGCCAGCGGGGCACCGGCCTCAGAGAGGCCGCCATCGAAGCAGCCCGCGAGCGCTTCCGTCCCATCCTGATGACCTCGTTCGCCTTCATCCTCGGCGTGTCGCCGCTGGTCATCGCGAGCGGGGCCGGCGCCGGCAGCCGGCATTCGCTGGGTACTGGAGTCTTCTTCGGGATGCTGTTCGCCACGACCATCGGCATCTTCTTCATCCCGCTCTTCTTCAGCACCATCCGCGGATTGGCCGAGCGGGGGTTCTCCCGCCGTGCCGCCGGTGCGCGCGAGCCGTTGCCCACACCGGCCTCGCCGGAGGCAAAATGATGCGTCAATTTCGAATGCTGGTACTGGCCTCGGTGGCGGCAGGTTGCGCCGTAGGCCCAAGCTACCATCCCGAGGAGGTAGTTCCGGAGAAAACGCAGGTGGGAACCGCCAGCTCCTCCGCCCCGGCTCGGCAGTTCTTCGACTCTCTGGCGGCTGCCCGGGACAGCGACACCGTGTCTGTCACCGCGAAGCCGGCGGCGAGAGCGGTGTTGCCCGATTCTCTGCCCGGTCTCGCCTGGGTTGACGTCTTTCGCGATTCCACCTTGCTCAACCTGGTGAAAGTCGCGCTGGTGCAGAACCGGGATCTCCAGACCGCCATCAGCCGAATTCAGGAGTTCCGAGCCGATGTCGGAATCGCCCGGGGACCGCTCTTCCCCGCCATCAGTGCCAATGGCAGTGTGAGTACCAACCAGGTGGCGATCGGATCGTTTCCCCCCACCCAGTTCGACGCCTGGCGAGTCACGGCGGACGTGGCGTGGGAGCTGGACTTCTGGGGACGCATTCGCCGGGGCATCGAGGCCGCAAACGCCGATCTAGCCTCCACCCAGGCGAGCCAGCGCGCGGTCGTGCTCTCCCTGGTAAGCGACGTAGCGCTCTCCTATCTGTCACTGGTTGAGCTGGACCAGGAGCGGACGCTCTCGGAGCGAACGCTGGTGTCACGCACGGCTACGCTGGAGCTGGCCCGGCGGAGATTCCGCCAGGGTCTGACGTCGGAGCTGGATGTGCGGCAGTTCGAGGCTCAGGTGGCGGTGCCGGCAGCGGCCTTGGCCCGGACCGAGCGGCTTCGCGCCGAGCAGGAGCACGCGCTGAGCCTTCTGCTGGGGCAAGCACCCGCTCCGATAGCGCGACACAACGATCTTGCCGGGATACTGAACGCCTTCCAGGTGCCGGACTCGCTGCCTGCTACTCTCCTCACCCGGCGGCCTGACGTTCAGGCGGCGGAACGGGCATATGCCGCGGCGACGGCACGCATCGGCGTCGCGCAGGCTGCTCGGCTACCCGCCATAACGATCACCGGCTACTACGGAACTCAGGTGGCCGAGGCCAGCAGGCTCTTCATCTCGAACGGTGAGGTGTACCAGGCGCTCGCCGGCGTCTCGCTCCCGATCTTCACGGGTGGCAGGCTGATCAATGAGACCCGGGCCGCCAGGGCCCGGGCCGATCAGGCACGATTGCAGTACGAGCAGAGTTTCCTGATCGCACTTCGGGAAGCGAGTGATGCGCTGGCGGGAGTACGCACCACCCGCGACCAGGTCGTCGCCCAGGAAACTCAGACCCTCGCCCTCCGGCGGGGGCTGCAGCTGGCTGAGCTGAGATACCGGACCGGTATCGCGAACTATCTCGAGGTGCTGGACGCACAGCGGAGCCTCTTCACCGCCGAGCTGGCGCTGAGTCAGGCGCAGCTGGACCAGCTGTCGGCGGCGGTGCAGCTGTATCGCTCGCTGGGCGGCAGCTGGCCTGTGTCTCAGAGGTAAGCGGTGAGCAGCTCCGACGATCGGCTGGCGGATTTCACCGCCGGTCCTCGGCTGCTG
>DATKJJ010000310.1:0-3503 GCA_035543695.1 Gemmatimonadales bacterium
ATGTGCGGATGCTGCAGTCGGGCTGCGACCTCGATCTCCCGGAGGAAGCGCTCCGGACCCATGGTCGCCGCCAGCTCGCCGCGCAACACCTTCAGAGCCACCTTGCGGCGGTGCTTCAGGTCCTCGGCCAGGTACACGATGGCCATGCCGCCACTCCCCAGCTCGCGCTCGATGAGGTAGCGATCGCGCAGGGCAGTCGCGACGGGTAAGCTGTCAGCAGTCACAGTGAACTTTGGGAAGGGACGACGGAATGTGCGCCTGGGGGATGGATAAGGGAAGTTGTTTGCGAAGGGCTCAGACTCAGCCCTCCCGGGCCACGGCCCTCGCGACGATCAGCGTGATATTGTCGGTTCCGCCTCCGGCCAATGCCTCCTCCAACAGATCCTCACACACCTGTTGCGCCGAGGTCATGGAGCGGAGCCGGTCGCGGATGCGCTCATCGGAGACGTGGTTGGTGAGTCCATCGCTGCAGAGGAGGGCGACCTTGCCCCAATTGGCGTCGATCCGGGTGACCACCGGCGCCGTCTGGCGTCCGCCGATCGAGCTCGAGAGGGTGTGGGCCAGCCGGGTGTTGGACGCCTCGCCCTGAGACATGACACCGAGATCGACCAGCTCCTGCGCCATCGTCTGGTCGCGAGTGATCTGGGACAGCTCACCGTTTTCCAAAAGGTAGCAGCGGCTGTCTCCGACCTGGAGCAGGTAGGCCCGAGGCCACACGCCGAGATAGAGCGTGAGCGTGGTGGCCATCCCGCGGTAGGCGGGGTCGATCTCGCCCCGCCGCAACAGCTCCACATGGGTCAGGAGTGCCCCTTCCTTGAGGGCCTCATAGAACTCCCGATCGTCCGCGCGGGCGGCATAGTAGCAGCGCATGGTGTGCTCGAAGTACTGCGTTACCGCCTCGACCGCCGTCCGGCTCGCCGCTTCGCCTTTGACCCCGCCGCCGACCCCGTCGGCCACCATCATTAAGAAGGCGAGCCGCTCAGGCTCAGGCGAAACGCTGTGGAGCTCGGGAAGGCTGGTCTGGCGGACCACCAGCTGCTTTTTCAGGGCACAGATGAGGAAGTGGTCTTGGTTCTCCTTCCGGACCTTTCCCGGATGGGTGAGACCGTAGACATCGATCTCCTGGTCGTAGGGCTTACGCTGCGGGCCTGCAAGGGTGGGTGTGGTCGTGTCCATTGTCGAATGTGTCGCGCCGGCGCGGCGATCGCTAGGCCAAGCTGTCGAAAGTGGTAAACGTTATGGCCTAACGCGCACCTCCGCCGGGCCGCCCGTCAGACTGTCCGCCGGGCACTTCGCTGGTCCACCAAAGCGGTGGCAGCTTTCGCTGCCTCGGCCACCGCTCGGCCAGATCGTCGCCCTGATACAGCCGGCCGTTCTTCATCACCATCGCGATCGATTCGGTGTTCTTGATGTTCTCCAGCGGATTCTTGTCCAGCACGATCAGGTCCGCCAGCTTGCCCGGCTCCAGCGATCCCAGATCCTTGCCGAACCCGATCGCCTCCGCGCCGTACATCGTCCCGATCCTCAAGACCTCGAGCGAAGTCATCCCCCCCGACGCCAGGGCCCAAAGCTCCCAGTGGGTCCCCAGCCCATCCATCTGGCTGTGCCCGCCCAGCCCCACCCGCCCTCCCGCCCGCACGATCGCCTTGGCGCCGGCCGCAATCCGGGAGAAGACGTACTGGTTGTCCCGGAACCAGGGCCGCCGCTCCGCCCGGTTATCGATCTCCTCGTGCGGCATGAACCGCTTGACCTTGGGATTCTCGTGGATGTCGTAGCGCTCGTAGAAGAAGTTCTCCCCGAAGGGCCCGCCGTAGTTCACCAGCAGCGTCGGGGTATAGGTGATACCCGATCGCGCCGCCAGCTCCACCGCGTCCTTCGCCAGCGGCATGATGGGATAGCTGTGCTCGTGCCCGGGATAGCCGTCCAGCATGGCGGTGAGGTTCATCTTGAAGTCGAGCCCGCCTTCAATGGTGGGCATCAGCTTCAGCTCCTTCGCCGCCATGATGGTCCACTGCCGCTGCTTCCGGTTCCCGGTGAGATACTGCTTGATGGTGTTGGTGTGGTAGTACTCGCTGTAGCGGCGAAGCGCGTTGCGCGCGTCATCCAGACTCTGGAAGTTCTCGTTCCAGAACACGCCCGGACCGGTGGAGTAAATCCTGGGCCCGATCAGCTCGCCGGTCTCTACCTGATCCTCGTAGGTGAGAATGTCGGTGGTGCTCGTCTGCGGATCCCGGGTGGTGGTGACGCCGTACGCCAGGTTGATCAGGTACTTCCAGACCTGGGTCTCGTGGATGCCCCAGGTGGGCCACATGTGGGAGTGGATGTCGACCAGTCCCGGAATGATGGTCTTGCCCGTCACATCGATCACCGTGGCACCCGAGTCTGCCCCGCCTCCGCGGCTCGGTCCCACATAGGCGATCCGGTTGTCTTTCACCACCACGTCGCCCTGCTGAATCACCTCGTCGCCCTTCATGCTGATGATCCGTGCCCCACGGAGCACCACCCGTCCCCGGGGAACGTCGCGGGGAGCCCGGATGGTCACGTCCACCCGTTGCCCCTCGTAGGCCGGGAGCTTGGCGATGGAGTCGGCCCGCGACTTGGCCGCGGTATCGGCCTTGCCGGCCGCCGCCATCTTCTCCAGCGAGTCCGCCCGGGCCGAATCGGCCGACAGCTTGAGCCGGTCGAGTGAATCACCCACCACCGGGTCGTAGCGGAAGTAGCTCCGGCCGATAGACCACTCGATGTACTTGCCATCGGCTGACCAGTTTACAAAGTCGCCGCCCACCCGGGTGAGTCGCTTGAGAGGAAACGCGGTCTCCTCCGGCGGCATGGCGACATTGATCTCGGGGACCTGGCCTCCCACTCGCGGCAAGCTGACCAGGTAGACCCGATTGCCCACCTGCGCCACCGCGCGGCGTTCATCGGGGCTGACCCTGATCTCGTCGGCGGGATCCGGCTTGGCCTCCTCGGCCGGCGACTTGTAGCCGGTCACCTTGAGGTGCACCCGCCGGTCGGTGCCGTCCCACCGCATCGAGACCAGGCCATCGGCCGGATCGTCGATGTAGATGCGGGAGGTGTCCCGGCTGAAATGGGGCCGTCCGCCCGGCGCGACGAACGCAATCCGGGTGAGCTGGCCGCCGGCGGCGGGGAGCCAGGCCAGGTCGTATCCGGTGGGGGCGCCGCGCTCCCGGAGTCGCAGATCGAGCGGCTCCCGCACCACCACGATCCGCTTGCCATCGGGTGACCAGGTCGGGAGATCGAAGAAACCAAGGGAGGAGATCAACCGTTCGGGCTTCCCTTTGCCGTCGGACCGCACCCGCCTCACACTTCCCCCGCTGTCGCTCCAAGTGACGTAGGCGACCCACTTCCCGTCGGGCGACCAGGTCGGGACCTGCTCGTGCACGCTGTCGCGGGTGAGCCGGCGGGGCGTCCCCTTGGGCCAATCCATCACATAGAGCCGGTCGAGCGCGCTGTACGCGACCCGCTTGCCGTCAGGCGAGGCG
>DATKJJ010000311.1:0-2806 GCA_035543695.1 Gemmatimonadales bacterium
ATACCCCGATCAGACCCTGGGTCTGAGCCCCTACCTGGTGTCGCAGGGCTTCGTCCGGAAGCTGATGCCCAAGCCGGTGGTTCCCAATGACTCGATTGTGCTGAATCCCAGCCTGGGGTACCTCGACGTACCGCGCACCGAGAAGCTCCTGTGGGACGTGTATCACTGGAGATCTGCCGCTCGCCAGCGGCCGCATGGCTGGGTGGACCAGCCCTCGAGCTCGATTCTTCAGTTGTATGCGGTGATATACGGCGGTGCGGCAAAGTCGCTGGCGACAGCCGGACAAAAGGCGGAGGCGGCGCGGGCAGATTCAGTAGCGAATGCGGTGAGCCGGAGCCTGGGTCGGGGAAACCCCTTCTAGTCGATCCGGTGCGGCCTCGCTGCGGCGGCGGTGCGGCCCACGAGCTGTGATGCTCCCCCGTTCCAGGTCTCCCAGGTAAGCGGACACCCGCGGCCGAACGGCGGAGCGGGATGGCCCGGCCGGCCAATCAGGTCGTGCAGCATCTCGTGACGGACTACCATCTCATCCATCGACCAGTCGCTGGCCAGAAAGATGTGGTGATCGCTTCTCCAGTGCCCGGCGCACTGCCCGCTGGAGCAGGAGAAGCTGGAGCCCTCGATGGTGGACCAGCGCACCCGGTCGAAATCTCCGCTCAAGCCGGAACACGCCTGGGTCTTCGCCCACCACTCGCGGTACACCGGGGGCGGATCCAGCGGGGTATCGCCCACCGGGTCAAAGCCGCACCCGGTCAGGCCCCCCAGTAGGAGCGCCGCCCAACCCAGCCGCGCGAACATCGATCTCGGTATCATCCGCTCTCCGACGGACCAGTGACTGGCGGACGCACCCGTGCGCCCTCCGAGGTACCTCTGGTATCGGCAGATTTGGCTGGGGACTAAAGGTTGGAGACCTGCGAGGAGAAAAGCCGGAGCCGGCCCGAACGGGCCGGCTCCTCTTTGCTACTTCTTACACGGCTTCTTGGGCATGTCCTCGGCAATCTTCTTGAGGTCGGCAAATGCTTCCTTGATGCCCGGCCGCTTGAGGTACTCGGTGAAGCTATCGTCGTACTCCCAGACGAAGAATGCGCAGAGCGGCGCCTTGGTCAGGAACTTCGTTCCCCATGATCTGAGCTCATCGGCACTCATGGCGAACTTCCCCTCCGCTCGGCCGGGGATCCCGCTGTTCGGGCTGCCGCCGTTGAGCACATTCAAGCCGCCAATCAACGCAAGGTTCAGATCGGCGGCACCCTTGGCCATCTCGTCGACGAACTGGTCCACATCGCCCAGCCGCGCCAGGTAGTGAATCCGCACGGCATCGAGATACTTGTACTGATAGCCGCCTGCCTTCAGATAGTCCGGCCAGGCCCGGATGATGGCGGGCATGGTGGGCCAGACCTCCTTGCTGTAGCGGGCCATCTCGTCAATCTCCGCGGGACTGACCTGGTGGCCATTCCAATTGCTGCGGTCGCTCGGCTCGTCCATGAGGAAATGGCCGATGATGGTCCCCTCATCGATGTACTTCTGCAGATCCAGATGGCGGTAGCGGTCTACCCGCGCCTTCCAGATCGACATGTTGAAGCCGTTCGCATCCCGGATGTTGGTCTCTTTACCGGTGAAGTTGATCAGCAGACGGGTGTTGCTGCGTCGCGCCCTCTCCAGGTCGACGATCAGATTGTTGGGGTTCCCGGACAGAATGGTGGCGTTGAAATCCGGAGTAAACGTCTCCGTCGGCTGTTGAGCCGGGCCGAACGGGATACCGGTGTAAGTCGGATCGTAGGGCGGCAGAGGGGCACTGGTGTCGGGCGGTGTGGGAGGCCCGCTGTCCACCGGAGGCGTGACGGTCGTGTCCGTTCCCGAGGTGTCGGGCGGTGGCTGGGTCGGAGTCGAGTCGCTACCGGTGGTGTCGGGTCGTCCGAGGTCCGTGTTCGGACCGGAACTGTCACATGCGGCCGCGCTCAGGAGGAGCGCGATAAGTGCCAGGCAAGAACGATGTTGCGGCATACTTTTATGTGGCTCAAGCGCCCTGGGTGGTAAACCTGCCAAAGGGAGCGCGGTGGGCTGACCGTCCCGGCGGCATCTGATTTCGAGGATTCTACATTAATCCGATGTGTAAAGATTTGCAGTGCACAGGCATGATTGTCAATGTCTGAGTACAATTGTCGGCTTACTTGCGGCGTGTTTGGCAAGATGGTGCGCTGCGGAACAGGTGGCATCATCAGTTAGCAGGTTGCCTGAGCTTGCGCGTCCAAGTCAAAGAGATCCAAGAATTTGATGCAAGTGATCCAGATCACATCAGAGGCTGGTCCCAGCGTGTACAACTCGTACTCCCCAAACCGTAAGGAGTAGCATATGCGTAACAGCCGAGCCGTTTGTGGAACCCTGGCAGCGGGGCTCGTGGCTTTCGGCGCCCTCGCCGCTTGCAGCTCTTCCAACCGCGACGCGGGCAGGGAGCAGAGCCAGGCGGCCTCGGCTGATTCCTCTGCCGATTCTACAGCCACCAGCGCTGCCCCTGCCGCGGCCCCGCAGGGCGGGTTGACCGATGCCAACATCGTCGCTCTGCTCGATGGGGCCAACAAGGCGGACAGCGCGGGTGGAGCGCTTGCCGCCAAGAAGGCCACGGATGCCGAAGTGAAGGCCTTCGCCCGATTGATGATGTCGGAGCATCACGCGCTTCGCGCCGCGGGCCAGGCCTTGGCCAAGCAGCTGGGCGTAGAGCCCAAGGCGCCGGAGCGGGACCCGCTGGCGCCCTATGTTGCGAATGAGATGAAGACTCTGCAGAGCACGGCGAAGGGAGCGGAGTTCGACCGGG
>DATKJJ010000312.1:0-4208 GCA_035543695.1 Gemmatimonadales bacterium
AGCAGCTGGAGGTCCGGGGTGAGCGGCGCCTGCAGAAACGCCCTGCCGGCAAACAGCACCAGTCCCACCAGATCCCCGTGTCTCTGCTGGATGAAGTCGCTCACCACCTGGCGGGCTACGCTCAGGCGATTGCCGGGCTGAAAATCTCCGGCTTTCATGCTGCTGGAGATGTCGAGCGCCAACACGATGTTCCGGGAGCGGAGCCGGATCTCCCGCAGGTCGCGCGGAGCCTGAGGTCTGGCCAGCGCCACGATGGCGAGGGTAAGCCCCAGGAGCCGCAGCACCGGGAGCCACCGGCTCACTCGCGCCTTGAGACCCACCTGTGCTCCACTGAGAAACTGGAGATCGGGCAGCACGAGATGGGCCGCGGGCGGGCGATTGCGCCGAGCCCACGAGAGCAGGGCCAGCCCAGCCGGCAGCGCCAGTAGTCCCAGCAGCCAGGGGTCAGCGAATCGCATCGCTGAGCTCAACAGTGTGGCACTGGTGCCAGTCTTCCAATAAGGCCCGGCTGCGCTGCAGAAAATCCCGGGCCTGAGTGGGCTCGGGTCTAACTCGCGCGAACTTCACCCGGTCGGCTTCGTCGAGGATCCGCTGCAGCCGCTGCCGGAGATCCGGCTCTGTCAGGTGCGGCGGCAAGCTCCAGAGCACCTCGGCAGAGGTGCGCTCCCTGGCCGGCACGTCCTCCGCTGCTTCGAGATAATCGCGAAGGGTGTCGGTCACCGCGGCATAGTGCCGCGCCGGAAATCCTTGGGCGGGCCAATTCTCCCGCCCGATCCTCTGCAGCTGCCGGATGGCAATGTCGTAGGGGCTCTGCTCCGCCTCCTCCGGCAGGGCAGGCAGGTCGGGTTCCACTTTGCTCGAGTGTGCGCCGGCCTTTCGTTTTCGGCGATAGAACGCGATCAGCCCACCGAGCAGGATGAGCCCAGCGATGAACGGCCACACCGGCTGCCCGGGGCTACGCTCCAGACCGGCGATATCCTTGAGCGACGGGTTTCCCGCGGGTAAGAGCGGGACGATGTCAACAAAGACCGAATCGCTCGCCAGAGTGGCTCGCTGAACTCCCTTGACCGCGCGCATAAAAGGAAGGCCAAATACCGGGACCGGTTGGTGCCCCGGCCGGTAGAAGGAGAGCCGGGCATGGCCATGGAAGATTCGGTCCGGCGTGCGCTGAAGCTTTTCCACCGCCAGAATGCGCACCCCCTGAGGCACCGCTCCGATCGGCCGGGGAACGGTATCGAACAGGAGATCCCGCTCATCCAGGCGAACCCTGAAACTCAGGATGACCGTGTCTCCCACGGTGGGATGGGTTGTGCTGCTGGTGATCTCGAATGACTGGTTGGATACCACCTGGGCCTGAGCGGGCCGAGTCAGGGGACTCGAAACCAGGCTCAGGACGAGCGCAAAGAGCGCGAAGAGCGCCGATCTCATATCAATGTCGCTGGGCGCGCTCCCGCTTCCTGAAGAAGGCGATGAGCGGCTCGGCATACGGCCGCCCGGTCTCGAGTCGAACCAGATCACCACCCGATTCCCGAATGTCACGCTGCAGAGATTGATCGAAGGCATCCGCTCGCTCTCCGAACTGCTTCCGGAGTTGCGGGCGACTGGTATCCACCAGCCGGTGGGTCTGGGATTCGGGATCGAACAGGGTGATAAGGCCCAGGTCGGGCAGCTCCCTCTCGCGCTGGTCGTACAGCTGGAGCGCCACCACGTCATGCCGCCGGGCCAGCCGCTCCAGCGGCGGTCTCAGGCCGGTGGTAAGGAAATCCGAAACCAGGAAGACCACCGAGCGCCGCCGCAGAATCGAATCGGCAAACAGTAATCCGGCAGCCAGGTCGGTTCCGCGATGCTGAGGCTCGAAGGCAAGCAGGTCGTTGATGATCCGGAGGACATGCCGGCGGCCCCGGCGAGGAGGCACGAACCGCTCGACCTGGTCGGTGACCCACACGGCGCCCACCCGGTCATTATTGCGGGAGGCAGCCAGAGCCAGTACGGCCGAAACTTCGACACCGAGCCGCTGCTTGGTCCTCAGGCGGGTACCGAACCTGGCTGAGGCGCTGACGTCGATCACGAAGAGAACCGTAAGCTCGCGCTCTTCGAGATAACGTTTGACGTAAGCGGACCCCAGCCGAGCGGTGACATTCCAGTCAATCGAGCGCACGTCATCGCCCGGCTGATATTCGCGCACCTCGGAGAATTCGACGCCGCGGCCCCGAAAGGCACTGGAATACTCTCCTGCCACAATGTCGCGAACCAAATGACGCGTGGTGATCTCGATGCGGCGCACCTCCGCCATCACTTCGTCGGGAGTCACGGGACTGCCACGTTCTCGAAAATGCGCCTGAGCACTTCGTCCCCACTGAGTCCTTCGGCGTCGGCGCGATAGGTGAGCAGGAGCCGGTGGCGCAGGACGTCCAGGCCCAAGGCCTTGATGTCCTCGGGGATCACATATCCCCGGCCCTGGAGAAAGGCGTGCGCTTTGGCGGCCCGGATCAGAAAGATGGCGGCCCGGGGCGAGGCGCCGTACTCGATCATCGGGGCCAGATCCTGAAGCCCGGCCAACTGCGGCTGACGAGTGGCGCCAACCACGTCCAGCACGTAATCCTTGATCCGGCCGTCCACGTAGACCAGGTCGGCGGCGCGGCGGGCGCGGATCACGCTTTCCGGGTCGAGCACCGGATTGGCCTCTGGCTCGGCGCCCGTCGTCATCCGGTCGAGCACCTCTCGCTCCTCGGCCCGCACAGGGTAGCTCACCAGGAGCTTGAACATGAATCGGTCGACCTGCGCTTCAGGTAGCGGGTAGGTGCCTTCGTGCTCGATGGGATTCTGCGTGGCAAGGACCAGAAACAACTCGGGAAGTGGAAAGGTCTGGCCCCCAATCGTGACCTGCTTCTCCTGCATGGCTTCCAACAGGGCACTCTGGACCTTGGCCGGGGAACGATTGATCTCATCTGCCAGCAGGATATTGGCGAAGATTGGCCCCTGCTGAACCGTGAAGTCGCCGGACCGCTGGTTGTAGATCATCGTGCCGATCAGGTCAGACGGCAGTAGGTCCGGAGTGAATTGAATCCGGTGAAATATCCCGGTTATGGTCGTGGCCAGGGTCCGCACCGCCAAGGTTTTGGCCAGACCGGGGACCCCTTCAAGCAGGACGTGCCCGTCGGCCAGCAGGGCGGTGAGCAGGCGTTCGACCGTGGAGTGCTGCCCCACGATGACCTTCCCAATCTCTTGGCGCACCTCCTGAAAGAGCCGGGTGTCTTCCGGCGACGGTGGAGCGGCCACTCCTTCGGCTTCGGACCGCAGCTCGGCGATGGAACGATCTGAGGTGGCGCTCATGTTGCCACCGTTGCCGGCAGGGAGGTTTCGAGATCTGCGGTTGGACCGGGGGTGATCTGCTCCTGCGCCTGAAGCAGACGGCGCGCCTCTTCCCGGAGGGTCGGCAGACGGTTGAGGAACACCGCTCCGCCCAACAGACAAAAGGCGCCTCCCAGACCGACGGTCGTGGTCGCGCCGAGCCAGCCGGCCAGCGTGCCTGCGAGCAACGCGCCGATCGGGGCCATACCCATGAACATCATCGAGTACACCGCCATGACCCGTCCCCGCAGAGAATTTGGAGTCATCGACTGGACCAGGGTGTTTGAGGCTGCCATTTGAGTCATCATGGCGAAGCCCGCGGGCAGCAGGAACAGTACTCCCAGCCAGAATTGCCGCGTGAAAGAAAACGCGATCATGCTCAGGCCGAAGGCGATGGACGCCCAACCGATGCTCCGGCTATAGCCCTTGAGCCCAACCCGTCGAGCGAGGCTCAAGGCGCCGACCAGAGCACCTACACCCGCCGCACCCATCAGAACGCCCAGCCCTCGAGATCCGGCGTGGAATGTCTGGTCGGCAATGATGGGCATCAGCACCGAATAGGGAGTTCCCATGAGGCTGACCAGTCCCAGCAGCAGAAGCAGTGCTGAGATGGGCCGGGACCGGAGCACAAAGCGAAAGCCCTCGGTGACATGAGCCAGCATCGATGCCGGCCGCTCGGACTTGGCAACCGGGGGGACCCGCATGACCAACAGTCCAGCAATAACCGCGATGTAGCTGACCGCGTTGGCAAAGAAACACCAACCTTCTCCCACCGCTGCCACCAAAACCCCCGCGACCGCCGGACCCACCACCCGGGCCCCGTTGAACATGGAAGAGTTCAAGGCGATGGCGTTCTG
>DATKJJ010000313.1:0-3092 GCA_035543695.1 Gemmatimonadales bacterium
TCACGCAGGCGGAGCTCAGGTTGGAGCAGGCGCGAGAGCTGGCGGAGGTGGACGGCAGAAACGCAATAACCCAGCTCCAGGCGGCCGAGGCCGGTTGGGAAGCGAGTGCAGGCACCGTGGAGCAGGCAGCCCGTGCCTACCAGATCGCCGAGCTGCGCTATCGGGAGGGGATCTCCACCCAGACCGAGCTGCTCGATTCCCGGATTCAGCTGCAGCAGGCCCAGGCGGCGCGGGCCCGCGCCGCCCGCGATCTGCAGGTAGCCAAGGTGAGAATCGCCCTACTGCCGGCGCTTCCGATCGCGGTGCCGTCGTCCTCCGCCGGAGCTTCGCTCCAGACCGGTGGGGCAACCCAGCCCGCCTCGCAGCCGCTCTATCAGCCGCCGGTCCCACAGGTCGCCGGCACCGACATCACCGGGGAGCTTCTCCCAGGAGTCTCAGGCCAATGACGCGGGTTCTATGGTATAGGGCCGCATTACCCGCTCTGGCGGCGACTCTGTTCTGCTGCAAGCCGAAGCCGAGCGACAGCGGGTCGGCAGCCGCGGATCCCGTCGTCCTCGTAGGCCGGGAGAACGTCGCGGTGGCGGATTCGGCCCAGCTTCGGAGCGGGCCCGCCATCTCGGGCTCGCTGGAGCCGAAGGTCGAGGCGCGGGTGCGAGCCGAGATCATGGGACCGGTGGAGAAGACCTACGCCGATGAAGGACAGCGGGTGAAGCCCGGCGTGCTGCTGGCCAAGATCGACGACAACTCGGTGCGCGATGCCTACCTCTCCGCCCGCTCGGCAGTCCGGACAGCGGAGTCGGCGCTGCAGAACGCCCGGCGCAACGCCGAACGGTCGTCACGCCTAGCACAGGCCGGTGCCGTCTCGGATCGCGATCTCGAGACCGCGCAACAGGCCCAGACCAACGCCGAGGGCGCGCTCGCCGACGCGCAGGCGCGCCTCGCTTCGGCCCAGAAGCAGCTGGCCAACACGGAGGTCCGCGCGCCGATCAGCGGGATCGTGAGCGAGCGGCAGGTGGCCGCCGGCGACGTGGTTCAGGTGGGCGGAGCGATGTTCACCATCGTAGATCTGCGCACCCTCAGGCTCGAGGCCACGGTGCCGGTGGAGGAGATCGGCCGGCTCAAGGTCGGGACACCGGTGGAGTTCGGCGTGAGCGGCTTCGACCGCCGGTTCACCGGAAAGATCGAGCGGATCAATCCCGCGGTAGACCCGGCTACCCGCCAGGTCCGGATCTACGTGAGCATTCCCAACTCCGAGGAAGCGCTGGTGGCGGGACTGTTCGCCGAGGGCCGGGTCGCCACCGATGCGCGCCGCGCAGTAGCGGTGCCCTTCTCGGCGGTGGACCGGCGGGGCACGGCGCCGGTGATTCACCGGATCAAGGATGGAAAGGTGAATGTGGTGCCGGTCGAGCTGGGCGTGAGAGACGAGGCGGCGGAGCTGATCGAGGTCAACTCCGGGATTTCTCCCGGCGACACCGTGTTGCTGGGCTCGGCTCAGGCCGTCACCGAGGGCAGCCCGGTAAAGATCACTCAGGACGAGGTCAGCCGCTGATGTTCATCTCCGATTTTGCCATTCGCCGGCCGATCGTGACGGTCACCGCCATGGTCGCCCTGGTGGTGTTCGGCATCTTCGCCCTGCTCAATCTCCACACCGACGAGTTTCCCGATATTCAGCAGCCGGTGGTGGGCGTGACCATCGTCTATCCGGGCGCGTCGCCATCCGAAGTGACCCGGGAGATCATCGACCCGGTGGAGGACGCGATCTTCGGGATCAGCGGGGTGGACGGCGAGAAATCCACCTGCTCGGCCACGGATGGTCTGGCCTCGTGCACCATCTTCTTCGAGTTCGAGAAGCCGATCCAGCAGGCGTCTCAGGACATCCGCGACGCCATCTCCACCAAGCGGGCCGATCTCCCGACCGAGATGGAGGAGCCGGTGCTCACCCGGTTCGATCCGTCCGAGCTGCCGGTGGTCACCCTCACGCTTACCTCGGAGACGGTGCCCGCCACGACACTTACCCGGCTGGCCGATCCGGGAGTGACCCGCGCACTTCGCGCCCTTCCCGGCGTGGCCCAGGTGAGCGTGGTGGGCGGGATCGAGCGGGAGATGACGGTGGAGTTGCAGCCCGCGCAGCTGGAGGCCGCGGGAGTGAGCGTTTCGCAGGTGGTTCAGGCCTTGGAGGCACAGAACCTGGCGGCGCCGGTGGGGCGGCTCAACGGTGGGCTGGAGGAGCGCACCATCCGGCTGCGGGGACGCCCCGAGGGGCCCACCGATTTCGCTCAGATCGCGGTGGCGGAGCGGAGCGGGAACTCCATTCGGCTGGGGCAGGTGGCCAAGGTGTACGACGGTACGGAGGAGCCCCGCACGCTCGCGCTCTACAATGGAAGGCAGGCGGTCGGGGTCGAGATGATCAAGTCGAAGGGTTACAGCACCACCCAGGTAAGCGATCAGATCCGGGCGCGGGTGGCCGACCTGCAGCGCACTATGCCGAAGGAAGTGAAGCTCCAGATCGTGCAGGACGCGGGGCAGCGGGTCAGCCGGGCGGTGGCCAACGTGCAGGAGGCGCTGATCGAAGGCGCCCTGCTCACGGTGCTGGTGGTCTTTCTCTTTCTGAACTCGTGGCGCTCCACCGTGATTACCGGTCTGGCGCTGCCGGTGTCGGTGCTGGCCAGCTTCATCGCGGTATGGGCCTTCGGGTTTACCCTGAACACCATGTCGCTGCTGGGACTGTCGCTGGCCATCGGCATCCTGATCGACGACGCCATCGTGGTGCGGGAGAACATCGTCCGCCATATCGAGATGGGAAAGGACCACCTGCGGGCGTCGCACGAGGCAACGGATGAGATCGGGCTCGCGGTGGCGGCCACGACCTTCTCCATCGTGGCAGTGTTCGTGCCGGTAGCGTTCATGTACGGCATCGCGGGCCAGTGGTTCAAGCCGTTCGCGCTGACCATCGCCTGCGCCGTGCTGGTTTCGCTCTTCGTCAGCTTCTCGCTCGACCCGATGCTGTCGGCCTACTGGGCCGATCCCCAGACCGAGGCGCACGAGCGGCGCAATCCGATCGCCCGGGCGCTCGAGCGATTCAACCGCTGGTT
>DATKJJ010000314.1:0-2408 GCA_035543695.1 Gemmatimonadales bacterium
GGCCGAGCTGCTCAGGCAGACGCGCTTTGAGGGCGGTCGCCAGTCCCCAGTCGCCAGACGTCAGCAGCAAGTAAGACGGCACCGGGAGCTGCGAAACCGCACCTCATTCCGAGCATCGCGAGGAACCTACTCCTCGAGTTCCCGAGGGTTAGCGGGATAGATCCTCGTTTCACTCGGGATGAGGTGTTCCCTGGTGGCTGGCGTCTGAGGACTGGCGTCTGAGGACTGACGTCTGAGGACTGGCGACTGCCGACTGCCCCCTTACATTGCCCTGATGACCGTCAGCGCGAAGCCAGCCATGTCCCCAGCCAACCAGAGCACCGGCACGCCAGTCATCTGGCTGGATGGCAAGTGGTGCGACCGAAACACGGCCATGGTCTCGGTCTACGACCACGGTCTCCTCTACGGCGACGGAGTCTTCGAGGGAATCCGGGTGTACGGCGGCAAGATCTTTCGGCTGCAGGAACACCTGGAGCGGCTGTACGATTCGGCCAAGGCCCTCCTGCTGACCATCCCGTACTCCCGAGACGAGCTGGCCAGCATCACCGAGGAGGCGGCTCGCCGGTCGGGCATCGCGGAGGCGTACATTCGCCACGTGGTCACCCGCGGCGTGGGCGATCTGGGGCTCGATCCGCGCAAGTGCCCCAGACCCACGGTCATGATCATCGTCGATACCATCAAGCTTTGGCCCGAGCACATTTACGAGGCCGGCCTCACGGTCATCACCGCCGGCACGCCCATTCCGCAGCGGGAGTCGTTGTCGCCCCGGGTCAAATCGCTCAACTATCTGCCGCACATTCTCGCCAAGATGGAAGGCATCAGCGCCGGAGCCGACGAGGTGATCATGCTCGACAGCTCGGGCGCCGTGGCCGAGGGATCGGGACAGAACATCTTCGTGGTGAAAAAAGGAGAGTTGCGCACCCCGCCCCCATTTGCCGGCCTGCTCAAGGGAGTGACCCGCGACGCCGTGCTGGAGCTGGCGCTGCAGGCGGGCTATAAGGTCGAGGAGACGATCCTCAATCGCTATGACATCTACACCGCGGATGAGGCCTTCTTCACCGGTACCGCAACCGAGATCGTCGCGATCCGTCAGCTGGATGGCCGTACCATCGGAAGCGGCAAGGCCGGTCCCGTGACGCGCGATCTTCGCGCGCGCTTTCAGGCGCTCGCCCGGAGCTGAGCCGATGGCCTGGCGAGTGCTGGAGCACGCCGGGCAGTTATGGAATGTGTCGCTCGCCGCGGAGCGGGGGCCGAATTCATCGCAGTGGAGTCTGGTCTTCTCCTTCCGCAGCAGCGATCCGGCGCGTCGCTCGGTGTGGGCCACATATCCCATCTCGTCATCGTCCAAGGCCGCGCTCTTCGCGCAGGCGGACCGCGTTTCCAATAAAGATCTCGTCGAGTTGCTGGCTGCTCGTTTAGCCTGAAATGGCATGGGCTTTGCCTTGCCCGAGCGTGTGTCTCACCCTGATTTCGGGCCCACCCCAAGGACGGGAATGCCGTCTACCCCTCTCCCGGAACGGCTTCGTTTCGCGGAGTTCACCCTGGATCGGCTGCCGAACGGCCGATGCCGGGCTCGAGTGGGGCTGACCTGGAAGGACTCCGAGCAGTTTACCGGTGAAGGAGAAGGGCTCGCGTCCCAGGCCGGAGAGCTGCGCTGTTCGGCACAGGCATGCGTCGTGGCTCTGGGTCAGGCGGTTCAGGGGGGTCTCAGCTTCGAGCTGTTGGGGGTGAAGGCGGTGCGGGCCTTCGATTCTACGGTGGTGATCGTGTCGCTGGCGGTCCACGGAGAGGGACCAGGCGGCGGGCAACGGGTGGTGGGCTCCTATCTCACGGAAAATGATACGGCTCGCGGGGCTGCCCTCGCGGTGCTGAACGCCACCAACCGGATCCTGGGAAATCGATTGTTCATGCGCTAGCAGCCCAATCCCCGCCGCCTCAGTTCGCCTTCGGTCCTGCGGTTTGCACGTCGCCACATGGGTGCGCATGCAGTAGCCACCCCGAAATCTTGCCGAAAGCGCTCGTCGTCCGGATGACGCGCCACAGGAGTCTTGCTATGCGCTATTGGTGGATCGGTTTCGTCGGCATCATGGCTGCCTGCAGCGGGCAATCGGGCCCTGGCCCCATTTCGCCCAACTCGACAGGGTCCCCGCTGACTGGAACCGCAGGCGCAACCTCCCTCAGCACCGTGCTGGATTCCCTCGGCATTCCCGACAGCTCGGTGGGTGACACCGCGCTGCTGGTGGCCGATCTCAACGACGAGCGACGCCAGGCAGCAGACTCCGCCGCCGATGAAGCGGTGCTCGAGGAGCTGGCGGACGCTCACCCGGAAGACCCGGCAAACGATGGCGGCGGGGATGATGCGGCGGAGGCGGTTCCGGGCGGAGCCAACGCGGCGGATGCGGTAACCT